>JAJZSX010000083.1 GCA_021849435.1 Actinomycetes bacterium
AACACCTTCGAGGACGCCATCTCCTCGAGGCTGCGGCTCGTCTGCTGGGACCAGTTCGCGCGCTCGGTGTCGGTGCCGGGCAGGTTGACCGACGTGGTGGCGCCGAGGATGTCCTCCACCTCGACCATCACGAGTCCGGCGTCGCTGTTCGCGAGCGCGACGTAGACCGCCTCGAGGACGACCTCGGGCGCCGCGTCGGGGGCGAGACCGAGTGCGTCGAGCAACCGACCACGGTCCTCGTCGCGCGCGCGACGCGCGTCGGGCTCGTCGGCGGGGTCGAGCTGGCCAACGGCGACGCGCTCGTCGAGGTCCGCCGCGCGCCACCAGCCGAGGAAGGTCGCCGTGTCGTGGGTGTCAAAGGAGGCCATCGAGCCCGCGGGGACGGGGTCGAGACCGTCCTCTCGAATCGAGAACTGCACGACGTAGCTGCGGCGCAGCCCCTCGTGCTCCAGAGCCGCGCGCAGCTCGGGGTCGACGGTGCCGAGGTCCTCGCCCACCACGTCCACGCCGTGGCGCTGCGCCTCGATGGCGATCACCCCGAGCAGCTCCTTGAAGGGCATCGACACGTAGACCCCCTCGCTCGCGGGCGCACCGTCAGGCACCCAGAAGAGCCGTTGGAGGCCGAGCACGTGATCCACGCGCACCACGCCGGCCACGCGCATGTGAGTGCGCAGCGCCTCGCGGAACTGGAAGTGAGCGCTCGCCCGCGTGCGCGCGGGGTTCGGCGCTGGGGTGCCCCAGACCTGGCCCTCGGGGGCGAAGCCATCGGGCGGTGAGCCGATGGCCATGTCACCAATGAACTCCTCGGGATTCTTCCAGACGTCGTAGCCGTGCGGGTGCACACCGATCGGGATGTCGAGCTGGAGCGTCTGACCGCGCTGGGCGAGGCGCGCGGCCAGCTCACTCATCTGGCCGTCGACGATCCACTGGGCGAAGAGGTGATAGCGCACGAGGGTCGGGTCGACGTCGTTCCAGCGCAGCAGTCCACTGCGCGCGGTCGAAGGCCAGCGATGAAAGTCACGCCCGAACCGCTCGCCGGCGGCGCGGAAGCGCGCGTAGTCGTTCACCTCGGGGTGGTTGGTGACGAACGCCCGCAGCCCGGTCTCGTGCTCGGCCATGAACTCGCTCTCGGTAGCGGCCCACGCCTGGATCACCGTTCGCTTCGCCGCGAAGGCGGCGGCCCCGTCGACGTGGCCCTCGCGGCGCCACGCCGCGCGCCGGCTCGGCTCGTAGGTCTCGTTCATGAGGAACTGGGCGGCCGGCGAGTGGGCGAGGTCCTCCACCTGGTCGAGCGCGATCCAGCGGTCGTTCCAGAACCGTCGACTCACCGGACGGTACGGACTCGCCTCGAAGTCCTCGGGCCCGAAGGAGCTGAGCAGCGGAAGCGTCGCGACGACGGCGGCCCCCTCGTCCGCCGCCAGGCGCGCGAACTCGTCGAGGTCCCCGAGGTCGCCGCTGCCCCAGCTGCGCGCTGAGTGCAGCGAGAAAATCGGCGCCTGCACCGCGTAGGCGCGCCAGTCGTTCGCGAAGCGCTGCGCGGCGCCGCCGCGCAGGGGCCGGACCATGATCGTGCTCCACGCCACTCGCTTGGCGAGCAGCACGCAGAGCCGGTGGTAGCCGATCGGCAGCGCCGGTAACGCGAGCGCCCAGGTCCGCTCGGCGTCGGGACCGGTGTCGAAGGGACTGAGCTCGTCGGCGCGCACGACCCACGAGGTCTCACCCCCGTACTCGAACTCCACGCGGCACTCGAGGGCCGCACGCCGAGCGAGTCGGATGGGCACGCGCGCGCCGAGTCCCTCGTCGACGAGGTAGACCGGTTCGACGACGTGCTCGAGGCGGTCGTGGCGCAGCTGACGCAGCGCGCGCGTCGCGTCACCCGGATCGGTCATCGCCTCGAGGTCGCCGAAGGCGTTCAGCACGCGGATCAGGCTCGCCTCGTCGACGTGGTGGATCCGACCGCGCCCGTCGACGTGGGTGCTGTGGACCCCGCGCAGTCGCGCGAGCTGCGCCAGGTCGCCGGTCACGACCTCGCCGGGGCCGCTCACGAGGACCACGCAATCAGTCCCGGGAGGGCCTCGCCGTCGGTGTGCAACACCGAGGGAACGGCCCGCGCGACGATCGTCGCGCCCGCGGGCGCGGGCTCGACGAGGGCGCGGTAGATCGCGCGCGCGCCGTCGCGTTCCACGAACGTCGCCTCGAGCGCGCGCGGTGCGACCACGCCGTCGTCGACCCAGGCCTGAACGCGCACGTCGGACGGTGCGAGCGCACCGAGCACCACGGCGACGTCGACGGTCTCGCCGCCGGCGACGCGTGTGCGTCCGGCGACCTCGACGCCCAGGGTTGGCCAGGTCTCGCGCATCCGGCGAAGACCCGCCGCTCGGTTGCGCGCGGCGCGCGCACCGCCCGCGCGCAGCTGGCCCGAGCGCACCAGACCGGGCAGGTAGTAGGACTCGGTGTAGTCACGGGTCATGCGCAGCGAGTCCCACGTCGGCGCGAGGGTGGACATCGCCTGCTTGACTGAGGCCAGCCACGCCCGCGGCACGCCCGCGGCGTCGCGGTCGTAGAAGCGCTCGATGATCTCGTACTCGAGCACGTCGAGCAGCGACCTCGCGTCGGCGGCGTCCTGGGCGGCCTCGTCGGCGAAGTCCTCGTCGGTGCCGATCGTGAAGCCGATCGGTGGCGCGTCGGGGTCGGCGTCGCGCAGTGCCTCGTCCCACCACCCGTCGATCGTCGAGAAGTTGAGCGAGCCGTTCATGCCGGCCTTCATGCCGCCCACCCCGCAGGCCTCGAGGGGGCGACGCGGCGTGTTCAACCACACGTCGGCGCCCTGGGCAAGCGCCCGGTCGACGGTCGTGTCGAAGTCGACGATGAAGACCACGCGGTCGGCCAGGTCGTAGCGGGCCGCGAACTCGATCATGTCCTGGAGGAGCTGCTTGCCCGATTCGTCGTTGGGGTGGGCCTTGCCAGCGAAGACGATCTGGACGGGTCGGTCGGGGTCGCGCAGCAGCCTCGCGAGCCGGTCGGGGTCGGCGAGCAGCAGTGTCGGTCGCTTGTAGGTGACGAAGCGGCCGACGAAGCCGATCGTCAGCCGGTCGGGGTGCAGCACCGATATCGCGGCGACGCGCTCACTGGGCGCGTTGCGACGCGCGAGGTCCTTTCGAGCGCGGCGGCGCGCGAACTCCACGAGCGCGGCGCGCGCGTCGTTCTTCACCCGCCACAGCTCAACGTCGTCCGCGTCACGCAACGTCGACCACAGCACTGGGTCCCCGGGCGTCGTGCGCCACGCCGGGCCCACGCTCGTGGTGAGCAGATCGCTGAAGTGCTCGGTCGTCCAGGACTCGAGGTGCACCCCGTTGGTGACGTGACCGATCGGCACCTCGTCGATCGGCAGCCGCGGCCAGAGCACGCTCCACTGGTCGCGGGTGACCCGACCGTGCAGGCGGCTCACGCCGTTGCGGTTTCCGGCGAGGCGCATCGCGAAGACCGTCGGGCAGAACGAGTCCTCGGACCAGTCGGGGTTCACCCGGCCGAGCGCCAACAGCGACTCCTCCGCGACGCCGAGCTGGGTCGCGTAGGGGGCGAGGTAGCGCCGCGCGAGGTCGGGGGCGAAGTAGTCGTGCCCGGCCGCGACCGGGGTATGGGTAGTGAACAGGACCCCCGGTCGCATCGCGATCAGGGCCTCGTCGAAACTGAGGCTCTCGGCAGCCATCAGGCGCCGGGCCCGCTCGAGGAGCGCAAAGGCGCAGTGCCCCTCGTTGAGGTGCAGCACGTCGGGCTCAATCGAGAGCGCGGCGAGGGCCCGCACACCGCCGACGCCCAAGATGAGCTCCTGGGCGAGGCGCGTGCGCGCGTCGCTGTCGTAGAGGCGGGTGGTCAACGTCCGGTCGGCCTCGGCGTTGGTGGCCACGGCGCTGTCGAGCAAGAAGAGCTGGTTGCGTCCGACCTGGGCGCGGTAGACCGCGACTTGGACGTCGCGGCCCGGCAGGTTCACCGCGACCTGGACGGCGCGGCCCTTGGCGTCACGTGCGAGCTCGATCGGCATCTTCTCGGGCGACATCATGTCCCACGCCTCGTGCTGGCGCCCGTCGCGGTCGAGCCACTGGTGCGACGTGCCCCGATAGAGCAGGCCCACGCCCACGAGCGGCACGCCGAGCGCGCTCGAGGCCTTCAGGTGCTCGGCCGCGACGGTGCCGAGGCCCCCGGCGAAGATCGGCAGTGAGTCGGTGAGCGAGTACTCGGCGGCGAAGTAGGCGACGACCAGGTCGCGGTGCGCACGATGCGTCGTCGAGAACCACGTCCGAGTCGTCGAGCGCTGGTAGGAGCGAAAGTCGTCGATCACGCGCGCGGCCAGCTCGGCGAGTGACGCGTCGGCCGCGAGCAGCGCGGTCACGCGCTCGCGGCCGAGCCCGAGCAGGAGCTGCTGGGGCCACTCGAGCGCGCCCGGACTCGCGCTGGGGTCCAACCTGGCGAAGAGCCCGCGCGTGTCGACCTTCCAAGTCCAGCGCAGGTTCAACGCCACGTCAAGCAAGCCCTCGTAGGTCGCGACGGGTGTCGGGGGCGTGGTGAGCGAGGTACCTTCTGCCACCTCCACCTCCCGTCTCATACGACTGTACGCGTGTCCCTTGGGAACGACGATGAGATTCGTAGCATAACCCTCGCCTCGTCAGGGCCCCCGCTGACCCACGCGCCGGTCGCGCCGTGCGACGCGAGCCAACGTCAGGCGCTCGTCGCGCCGTCGTCTCGCGCGGCGATACCGAGGGCGCTTCGCAGCTCGGCGCTCGCCCAGATCTCGTCCATCGAGCCCTCGAAGCGGATCGTGCCCTTCTCCAAGAGGTAGCCCGGCGAGGCGTGCTCGCGCGCGAACGTCGCGCTCTGCTCGGCGAGCAGGATGCTGAGGTTCTCGCCGGCGAGCATCGAGAGCCACTCGCCAAGCTCGCCAACGACCGCCGGCGAGAGCCCCTTCCAGGCGATCATCTCGTTGCTGAAGGAGAACTTGGACCACGAGAGACCGGGCGGGCGGGCACCATAGACAAGGCTCTTCTCCGACTCGCGGGCGTCGAGGTTCTCCTTCACGCAACCCAGGTGGTGGTTGAAGGCGACCCAGCGGGCACCCGCGCTCTTCGCGAAGAGCGCGCTGGTCGAGCGTGGGATCGAGTGCAAACTGGAAGGCCACCAATCGAGAGAGAACCTGACCGGTGGACGAGACGAGAGGACCAGTGCGGCGTGGTTTGGCTGGGGCATTACTGGTGGTCTCCACGTCAAGAACCGCACCGATCAGGTGTTGCACGGCAGTCAGGCGCGAGTGGAAATAGAACACACGCTGTAAGGTGCACCGTAGGGAGGTTTCACGTGAGCGATACACCCGATGCGATCCACTTGAGCAATCACCACCGCGATACGTTGCGCTCGATCCTCCAACACCCGTCGGGCCACAACATCGAGTGGAAGGCCGTGCTCTCGCTACTCACCGCTGTCGGAAGCGTCGACGAGACCAACGAAGGTAGGTTCCGTGTGGTCGTTGGCGACGAGGAACAGGTCTTCACCCGCCCGCGGCATAAAGATATCGACGTGCAGACCGTCGTCGACCTCCGTCGGCTCTTGATCAACGCGGGCTTCGCGAACGCCGCCGACGACTGACCCGGTGATTCCTTCGCGACCGCGGCCCATCGCCGCCGCCGTCCAACGGAACGAGCGCTGCCACACGACTGGCGTGAACCGTTAGGCCGCGCGTTATCGTCGTCGGTCAGCCCTGGTCGGGTGCGACGAGGAACTTCTCACCGGTCGCCTGGCGCGCGTACGCCGCGATCACCGCGGGGTCCAACGCCTGGGACAGTGAGATCGTGCGCGAGTACGTGCTCGCAAAGGTCGTGGTGAGCTCGTCGGCGACCCGCGCGCGCAGCCGGGCCACGGCCTCGGCACCGAGTCCCTGCAGGATCGGGGTGAGCAACCAGCCGCCGACGCCCCACGCGAAACCGAAGTTTCGCGTCAAGACCGTCGGACCGCGATCGAGTGCCCCGTAGACGTAGACCTGCTTGTGAACGTTCGAGCCGTAGCGGCTGTAGGGCGCGCCGGCCCCAACGGCGGACTCCATGGCGGTCAGGATCTGACTGGCGAGCGACCCGCCGCCGGTGGCGTCAAAGGCGAGCATGGCCGAGGTCGCGGTGACCGCGGCGGTGAGTTCGGCCGTGAAGGACGGTGAACTCGAGTCACAGACGTATTCGGCGCCGAGTGAGGCCAGCAACGCCGCCTGCTCGGGCCGGCGCACGATGTTCACGAGCGGCACCCCCTCGGCCGAGAACAATCGCACCAGCATCTGGCCGAGGTTCGACGCCGCCGCCGTGTGCACGACAGCGTGATGTCCCTCGCGACGCATCGTCTCGAGCATCGCGAGCGCGGTCATCGGATTGACGAACGCCGACGCACCGACGCGCGCGTCGGTGCCCTCGGGCAGCACCAGGCACTGGGCGGCGGCGAGCGTGCGGTACTGCGAGTACATGGCACCGCCCGCGACTGAGACCGTGCGACCAATCAGTGCCTGAGCCGATTCCGCAGGTCCGGCCGCGACGACCGTGCCGGCACCTTCGTTGCCGACCGGCATTGACAGATCGAGCCGTCCCGCGAGCGTCGCGAGGGTCGCGGGGTCGATCTTGGCGGTGACCCGTGGTCGTGCGTCGTCGGTGGAACGTGCCACCGTCGACAGGTCAGCGCCCGCCAACAGCAGCCCGAGGTCCGAGGGATTGATGGGTGCCGCCTCGACGCGCACCACCACGTCGTTCTCCCCTGGCGCGATCACCGGCTCCTCGACGAGGGTGAGCTCGAGCTCGCCCGCACTCGTCACCGTCGATCGCAGCTGCAGTCCAACGTCTGGTGTGCTCACGACAACGCCTCGTCTCTCATCGACAAACTGCGGACTCCGCGAGCCCCGTCGCTGCGAGCCTACGGCGACGTCGCCGTCCTCTTGCGCCGTGGCCCTGCGCCACGGTCATAGAAGCGCTCGACGCTGCGCGCGGCCGAGGGGAACGACCGATCGAGGAAGCGAGTACCCTTCAGGCAGGAAGGGGGTTGACATGGCTGACAAGTCTCCCCGAAAAGTGGCGTCCAAGAAGGCTGGCAAGAGCCTCAAGGAAAAGCGGCAGATCAAGAAGGAAAAGGACCGGGCCCACAAGGGCATCGGCGACTGATTGACCGATTACACGACACGGTTGGCGACCTCACCGTGGTGGCGGTCGCACCGACGTCGCGGTAGGGGCAGCCTCGAAAGCAATTTCGCGCGCTGCGCTAGGGCGTCGGCGCGTCGGGTGCCGCTGGTGATGCCTCGCTCGCGCGGTTAGCCGAGCCACAGCGCGACGCACGGATCGCCGCGATGACGACCGCCTCGGGCGGCGGCGGCGGCAGGGCGCTCGGCGCGCGGCGTTCGGTCATCAGTCCGTCGAGCATGATGCGCAGGTAGCGACGCCACAGGTCGGGCGCGACGTCGTTCGCACCGCCCGAGAGCGAGCTGATCATCATCTCGAGCACCGGGATATCGGCCTCGACGACGTCGGGGCGCAGGTAGCCGTCACGCTGGGCCCGCTCGACGAGCGCCATCATGGCGGGCACGAGGCGGGTCTTGGCCGCCACCATCCGCTCTTCGGCGTAGGGCGCGCCCATGATCACCTCGCGTAGTCCGCGGTTCGCGCAGAGCCGACCGAGTGCCTCCTCGAGGAACCACACGAAGCCGTCCCACGAGTTCCCCATCTCGTTGGCGCGATGAACGAGGTCGGCGATCTCGTCGATCTCGTGCTCGAAGAGCGCCCAGACCAACGAGTCCTTGTCGGGGAACCGGCGATAGACCGTGGCGACGCCAACGTCGGCAGCGACCGCGATGTCGTCAAAGACGACGTCGAGCCCCCTGGCCGCGAAGACGGACGCCGCGGCCGCGAGGATCTTCTCGCGATTCCTCGCCGCGTCGGCCCGCAACGGTCGTTCGCTCGCGTTCGATGTGGTGGTCACAACTCCTCCCTCCCATAAATTTAGCAGTTTCACAGTTAAGTGGAACGACTTGCTCCAGATATCGCTAGAGTGGAATAACTGGAGTCATCCATTCCAGTTAACCGACGAAGGAGTCATCGTGTCTGACGCAACGACCACCATCTCGCCCAAGGTCGCCGAGCGGGCCGCTAAGGCCCACGAACGGCGGTGGTGGATTCTGGCGGTGCTCGCGATCGCGCAGTTGATGGTCATCTTGGACGGAACGATCGTCAACATCGCGCTGCCCACCGCGCAGCACGCACTCGCCTTCTCCAACTCCGACCGCCAGTGGATCGTGACGGCGTACTCGCTCGCCTTCGGGAGCCTGCTCCTGCTCGGCGGCCGCGTATCGGACTACATCGGTCGCAAGAACGCGTTGATCATCGGCCTCGTCGGCTTCGCCGGCGCCTCGGCCCTCGGCGCGGCCTCGGTGAACTTCACGATGCTCGTCACCGCACGCACCATCCAGGGGGCCTTCGGCGCCCTGCTCGCACCGGCCGTGCTCGCGCTACTCACCACGACCTTCGTCGACCCCGACGAGCGGGGTAAGGCCTTCGCCATCTACGGTGCCGTCGCCGGGGCCGGTGGCGCGCTCGGACTCCTGCTCGGCGGCGTACTCACTTCGTACGCGTCGTGGCGCTGGACGCTGCTCGTGAACCTCTTCTTCGCCGCGGTCAGCGTCGTCGGCGCCGTCACACTCTTGAAGCACGACCGGGGCGTCGACCACGACCCGCTGGACTGGCCCGGCGTCCTCACCGGCACCACCGGGCT
>JAJZSX010000084.1 GCA_021849435.1 Actinomycetes bacterium
CAACGGTTGCCGCGGAACTCTTGACCGTGGCCTGAAGGGAAGACGTAGAGGCGCCGACGATCCCGATCGTCTGGACCTTCGTCTTGCCACCGCGCAGTACGGGGATGATGATCGCGGCGGCGACCACAATCAAGACGAACAACGTCGTGACCTTGAACACTCGCCCGCGAAACCGCTCCCGAACCTCTCGAGTGATGACCAGTTCGACATCACCGCTCAGCCGGTGGGAGTGCGAGCGTCGTGTTCGCACCGGTCCTCGCAGATGACGCCACAGACGCACCACCAGCACGATCAGTACGAGTGCGAGGACGATGAGCTTCACGCGACTGCCTCTCGGAACAGTTCGGACAGTCGGCGACGCTCGAAGACGAACTTGGTCACACGACCGCTACTTCGGGCGAGTTCCAAAATGGCGTTGCTATCGACAGTCGAATCCAACACGAGACGCACGTCGCCCCCCCGCACTTCGGAAATCTTGACGCCCGCGACCCCCTCGAGCCAGCTAGCGGAACGCACGCCTTCAAGTCGCACGACGAGACGACGCGGCCCACTCGTGGCCAAATCGTCAACCTGTCCGGCCACGACGAGATGCCCGTGGTCGATGATCACGACCGATTCGCAGAGGTCTTCGACCTGGTCGAGCTGGTGACTGGAAAAGAGCACGCAACACCCAGCGCGCGCCTGCTCAGCGAGCACCTCACCGATGACGTCGATTCCCGCCGGGTCCAAGCCCGCGAGAGGCTCGTCCAAGATCAGCAGTTCGGGTCCGTGGAGCAACGCGGCCGCGAGTTGGACTCGTTGTTGGTTCCCGTGGGAGAGCGACTCCACCTTGGAATTGACGCGATCGGCGAGTCCGAGGCGTTCGAGCCAGGTAGTCGTCGCACTTGAGGCGTCACGTGGGCTCAGTCCGTGCAACTTGCCGAGATACTGCAGTTGCTCGCCCACGAGCATGCTCGGATAGAGTCCGCGCTCCTCGGGCATGTAGCCGAATCGACGTCGCTGTGTCTGACCAACGACGATGCCGCTCCACGTGATCGTCCCACAGTCGAGATCGGTCAGGTCAAAGATCGCCCGCATCGTGGTGGTCTTTCCAGCACCATTGGGCCCGAGGAATCCGACGACCTGACCGGCGGAAACCTCAAATGTGAGGTGGTCGAGTGCGACACGCTCCCCGAACCGGCGACAGAGGTCATCGATCCGCAGAACTGGCGCCACGAGCCCGAGGATACTGGGGCTTCGAATCCGGGTGATGCGATGGTCTTCGGTACCAGACCGGCGGCCCCCCCCACGGGCCCGACACGACCGACTGCGGCAACGAGCTGTCACCCATGCTTCGCGCACGGTTTACGACGCAGCCACGGGTCCCGCCCCATCGAACACGATGTCCACGATTCGTCGCGCGGCGTCGGGTGACACGGGTCCGTCTGAGATCAGTCGGCGGAACAAGAGGGTGCCGATGAGCACGTCGATCGCGTCATCCAGGTCGAGGTCAGACCGTAACTCGCCGTCGGACACCGCGCCGCCGAGGAGGTGTCTCATCTGGGCCCGGCGACTCGACAGGAACATCCGATGCACGGCCTGATTCAGTTCGGGGTGACGTTGTGCCTCACCGAGTAGTTCGGCGAACACTTTGGGCACGATGGCCTGCTCCGGACTCGCCGCTAGATTCCACCACTCCTCCATAAACGTCGTCACGCGCTGGCGCGAATCGCCACCCTCCGGCAACGTGGCCGAATCGCCGAATCGCTCGATCGCCGCGATGACGAGATCCTTTTTCGATGGCCATCGGCGATAGAGCGTCGGCTTGCTGACCCCAGCGCGTTCCGCCACAGCGTCGAGCGAGGTCCGCCCGTACCCGAACTCAGCGAGCAGCTCAAGGGTCGCCGCGAGGATGGCGTCTCCCACCGCCGGGTCACGCGGACGACCCGGCGACCGGCGCACGGACGTCGCCGAACCGAGGTCCTCGGCGATCACGCGCTCACCCCACGAGCGCAGGACGCACGAAACAACGCCGCCGTCGGTCCTGCCGAGCAATCAAACCACGCCTTCCGTGCCACTGCGATACCCATTCCTTCCAACCTGTTTTCCAATCACGTCACCGAGACCAAACTCGCGATGTCGAATTCGCTTGCGCCTACGACTTCGACGCGAACCGAGTCACGCCGACACGCGACGAAGGGGCGGGATAACCCCGCCCCTCCGTCGCTGCCAAGGGCGCCACAGGCACCTACGCCGCGTGGGGTAGGTGCGTCCCGTGCGACGAGGTCGATGTCGCGTCGCGCGAATTCAGCTCGGTGAGACGGGCCGCCGAGAACGCCGCCACGATCACGCCGATGATCCACGCGTTCCACGACGCCGCGGTGACGTGGGAGAATCCGAGGACCCACGGCGCGATGAACACCCAGACACCGGCGAGCAACTTCAGCCATTCAATCGTCATCACCTTCGGAAAGGCCAGAGCCAGTAGCGCGAGCACCACGATCACGGGTCCCATCGTGTACGCATTCGCCGACGCCGCCGTCACCGTGGCGCCGATCATCGCGGCGAATGACAGGTAGACGCCGGCGGCCAGGCTGATCCAGTCCTCGCCCCGGACCCATGCCTTTACATCTTTCATGGCATATCTCCTCTCTTCGGACGTTGCCCCGAACTTCAAACCCGGTTCCCCGGGTCATACCGTCCCAGGTATCTGTGGGGACGACCCACATATCATTACTATACCGTTTCGGTTTGTATATGTGACGTTCTAGTCAGTGTCCGGCATCGACCAGGTAGTTCGAGTGAGCACCCGAACGCGCCGGGAACCGCTACCCGTCGACGACCCACCACGTCGACACTGCCCGCTCGCCGCTGATTTCATTGAGAGTGTCTCCTGGTCGGTGCCGTGGTTGGTGGAACTACCACCGTCACCGGTCAGGGGGCACTGCGGTTGGATACTCAATGAAGGGCGGGGACTTCTCCTGGCCACCAGTGGGGACTTTTCGTGGCCACCAGCGGGGACCTCAGTTGGCCACCAGTGGATACTTTCTCATGGCCACGGACACACTGCGGGCCCTACATTGCGCGAAGTTTGTCGTCGCACTTGGGCTCATGCGTATCGCACGGGCGCAACAACTTTGCGCCAACCGATGCGTTGATCGCTCCTCTTGCGTGAGGACCGACATAACAATGTGACTAGTTCCGTATCAGTTCTCAAAAACTCCCCCTTTACGCCGACGCGCGGAACTCCTAGCATCAGGGCCGAAGCACATTGTCAGCGCAACGAACTCAGCGCAACGAACATTGTGGGGGTGTCCTATGAAAAGGCGAATCGGTAGCGTGATGGCGGCGGCGGCGGCGCTCGCCCTGTTGAATGTGACGAGTGTGACTGCGGCTAACGCCACCGCCCCCGATTCTCCGCCCGGTGCGGTCGGTTTGGTCGCCCAAGCGACCCAAACGGGTGTGGCCAACCTAGTCAACACCACCACACTCGGCACGGGGACCTACGCCTACGGCGGGGCCCAAGCACTTCCGTCGTCGATTCCGCCCGGCGCTGGCCCACGGACCTTCAGTGCCGGCGATAACGCGTCATCTCGGGCCAAAGTCCCGGCGTCCATCTCGAACTCCCAGGGCAAGGGCCGTCCTTCCAGTACGCCCTATCCGACCGTTACGGGTTCGCCCATCACCGGCGCAACGAATGGACTCACCTCGACCTCGGGGTTGAACGGGTATCTCCAAGGCATCACCCACCCGCAGAAGGGTGGACTACCTGGCGTCGACGTAGAGCCGTCGGACCAAGGACTGTGCGCAAGCACCACGACCACGATGGAAGTCAACAACGAGGTGGTCGAGGTGTTCTCGGGATCGAAGTTATCCCCGATCACCGTCGCACCGCTTGAAAGTCTGTTCGGTACGCCGGAAATCTTCGGCGCCGGTGGTGACGGTAGTTACTCCGTCCAGGGTGACCCACGCTGTTATTTCGACAACACGACGGGACACTGGTACGCGAGCCAGATCTGGCTGGACCTCAACGACGCGACTCCCCAGGGCTGGGCTGGAACGTGGCTCGCGGTGAGCAAAACGCCCAACCCGACGGGCTCATGGAACGTCTACTTCATCCCCGACCTGTCCAATCAGACGGGAACCGCCACGTGCAACAATCTGTCAACCAGCAAGTCCGGCGCGAACCCTTGCTTCGGAGATCAACCCCTGCTCGGCGTCGGGAACAACACTGTTCAGATCTCAACGAACGAGTACTCGATCTTCGGTAGCGCGCCTGCCGGACAGTGCAACTACTACTTCTTGAGCAAGACCGCACTTGACAGTGGCGCGACGAGCATCCCGGTTTGGTGGAACGCAATCGGCGCCACCGTGCCGGCACCGGGCGCGGGCCCGTGGTACTCACTCGTTCCCGCCCAGTCCCCCGCCGGTTCCTACACGAGCGCGTACCGCGGCACGAGTTACGCCTTGAGCGCTCTCGACTTCTCGAACGCTGGCGATCAGCGAATCGCCGAGTGGGCCTTCACGAACACGTCAGCGGTGAACAGCCCGGGTTCGAATTCAGCGCCTATTGGCATCTACGAAGCAACGCTGAGTTCCGGCCAGTACGCGATGCCCCCGCTCGCCACTCAGAAGGCAGGATCCACGCCACTCGGCGATGCTTGGAATTCATTGAACGGGAGTAAGAAGGCGAAGGCTCCACCGGAAGGTCCCATCCAGACCAACGACGACCGGATGGCCACCGCCGCGTTCGACCCCTCGACCGGTGCGCTCGTTGGCGCTCTCAACACCGGTGTGCTCCAGGTATCGGGCACGTCGCAGACGCTGTACTCAGGAATCGCCTACTTCGCCGTCAAACCGAACCTCGATTCGTCGGGGCTCGAATCGTCCACAGTGTCGACGGGTTACGTGTCGCCAAGTGGTGCCAACGCGTTCTTCCCAGCAGTGGCGATAACGCAGAAGGGTGCCGGTGTGATGGCCTACGGCATCTCCGGGAGTAGCTACTACCCGAGCACGGCCTACTCCATGGTCGGTTCCGGCGATTCCGTTGACTCGACGGTCCATGTCGCCGCCCTCGGTGTGGGTCCCCAGGACGGATTTTCGGAGTACCAGGGTTTGGGCACCTCAAGCTATGACCCTCGTTGGGGCGACTACTCCGCGGCCCAGGTGGTCGGGAACCGAGTGGTCTTCGCCTCTGAGATGATCAACCAGTCCTGCACCGACGCTCAGTTCGCCAAGGACTTCACCTGTGGTGACACAAGGGACCTGTTCATCAACTGGGGAACGTCGGTCAACCTACTCACGCCGTAGATACCACGTCGCAGCGGTTCCGACGACAACCGTTCGCTGCCCGGTGGCCCGTTCAATCGGGCCGCCGGGCAGCAGTGAGTTCCGTGACCGGATTGCAAGGGCGCGGTACCGCGAGTACGGTTCGACTGGACATGAACACCGATGAGATTCGCCGCGATCCGCTGACGGGTGTCGTCTCCGTACACCCAGACCAGCGGAACAAGCCCTTCCCGGTCGTGCGCCGAACCCTGCCCGGCCCCGGTGAACACTGCGTCTTCTGTGGCCTCGCCGCGGCCCCGGTGTCCGACGCGAACGACATTCAAAACGGTGATGACGTCAGTCACCTTCAACGAGACAGTCCCCACTCCTTTGTCATCGCGAATCGATGGAGCCCGTTCGGCCCAACGGGTGGCGCTGACCTTGTCATTACCCGTCGTCACGTCACCGATTTCGAGAGTCTCGGGCCAGACGAGTCCGAGGATGTGATGGCCGCCCTTCTTGAAGTGCGCGCGCGACACCGCGCCGAGTTCCGACGAACCCTCGCCTTCGTCAATGTCGGCCTCGAGGTGAACGGGACCCAGCCCCATCTGCACGGCCAAATCGTGAGCACCAACGTCGACGTCGCCGCCCCCGTCGCGATGACCGTGACCGCCGCCTCAATCGACGAGGACGTAGCGCTCGCGCATCACCACGGACTCGTTCTCAACGACTCGTCCGAGTTGGTGACCTACGTCGCGTGGGCACCAACCACCACCGGCGAGATCCGAGTCGTCGCACAGGATCCCAAGAACCTCGCCGAAGCCCTTCGCACCGCGATCGCCGACCTTGTGCACGTCTACGGCACACTCGCGTACAACATCGTCCTTTTGGATGGACCGCGACTCGTGGCGCAACTGCTCCCGAGGTTCACTGCCGTCGGCGTCCTCCCGCCGTATTTTGGGATGGCTGTGGTCATGATCCCGCCTTCCGACGTGGCCGACGCGCTCACGCATCGGTAGTTGGACTGTCGACTCGATCCGACATGCGCCGTTGAGACCCGAACCGATCCCAGTGACGTGAGGCCTCTCACGCTACGTGATGCTCGCACGGCCCCTAGCGGCGTACATCGATCGTTCGACTCCAGCGCCACCCGCGCCGTTGGGGCGCTACTTATCGCGAATGTAGCCGTCCGCGTCATCGTCAAGGACCGACGTGCGTCGCCCGAGTGACGTGAATCGTCTCGCCTCGCGAGGCGCCTTGTCGCCGTACCGGCCCTTGCTCGACACCCAACCCACAAACGTTACGAACAACAACGCAACCAGCATCCACACGTAGATCACGGCAACTCCCTTATCACTGAGGCAACTGACGGCTCGCAGTCAAGGCTCAATGGGCGTCAACGCAAGTCATTCCAAGTGACACCAATGGTCTCATGAGACAGGCGGGCCAAGCAATGGTGTCCCCACAACCGCTGAGGGATCCATTGACAACTGGCATCGAGGGGGTTACCCTTTGAGTGAAGACGCCAAGACCTCGCACCTCTTCTCAGTGGAAATTTCCTTCTCAACAGGGGAGATAGGCGCGGTGGCGATAACGGAGTCCGAATCAATTAGCACGCTGATACCGGCGCGTGTAGACCGACTTCCCTGGTCTCCATTCCACACCCGCATGGTGGTCGCCCTGGGTGTTGCCTGGGTGCTCGACGGGCTCGAGATCACAATCGCGAGCGACGTGGCCGACCTCCTGCAGAGAAAGAATACGCTCGGCATGTCCCCGCGAGCGGTGGGCGACATCGCGTCGATCTATCTCATTGGCGAGGTGGTCGGTGCCCTCGTTTTCGGTCGACTCTCAGACAAGCTTGGGCGACGTCGACTCTTTCTCGTCACGTTGGGCGTGTATCTGCTGGGCTCGGGTCTCACCGCGGCCACGTTTGGCCACGGTGGTGGATGGGTGATCTGGCTCTACGCCACCCGATTCATCGCCGGCATGGGCATCGGTGGTGAGTACGCCGCGATCAACTCCGCGATTGACGAGATGATTCCTGCGCGATTTCGAGGACGCGTCGACATCGCCATCAACGGCACCTACTGGGGCGGCGCTCTGATTGGCACTCTCGCCGAGCTCTACATCCTCAATCACTTCTCCGACACCGTGAGTTGGCGAATCGGCTTTCTCCTTGGACCAGTGCTCGCCGTGGCTATCATCTTCGTGCGGCGTAATCTCCCCGAGAGTCCACGATGGCTCATCATGCACGGGCGCGAAGAGGGGGCCGAAAAAGCCATCCAGCGAATGGAGAAGGAGTCAGAGGGTTGCGGAGATCTGCCTCCGCTCGACGAATCGAACGCACTCGTCATCAACCCGATAGCCGACCTCGGATACTTCACGCTGGCACACGTGCTGTTCACACAGATGCCGAAACGAAGTATCCTCGGCGCAACGTTGATGATCACGCAGTCTTTCCTCTATAACGCGATCTTCTTCACCTACGCCCTGGTCCTCGCCACGGTGTACCACGTGTCGAGCGGCGCGATTCCGCTGTATTTCATCGCCTTCGCGGTCGGCAACCTCGCCGGCCCCCTCATCCTCGGTCGATTCTTCGACACGATCGGTCGACGGTTCATGATTAGCTCCACCTACCTGCTGGCGGGATGTCTGTTGTTGGTCAGCGCGTGGGCGTTTGACGCCAACCTGCTGGACGCGCTCACCCAAACCGTTGCGTGGTCGCTCGTCTTCTTCTTCGCCTCAGCGGGAGCCAGCGCGGCGTATCTCACCGTCAGCGAGATCTTCCCGTTGGAGGTTCGCGCCAAGGCGATCGCCGTCTTCTTCGCGCTGGCCCAGGCCTTTGGCGCACTAGGGCCCAATATCTACGGTGGGCTGGTCAACAGCCACCGTGGGCTCTTCTTTGCCTACTTGGTAGGCGCGGGTGTCATGATCATTGGCGGCGTCGCGGAACTGGTGTTCGGCGTGGCGGCAGAACAACAGTCATTGGAAGACATTGCAACGCCGCTCTCGGCCGTCGGTAACAAAAGTGGTGGAGGAATTACCACCAGTGTGCGCCCTGGCTTTGCCCGTGGCGGCCCTCACGGATCCGTCTACCCCGAACATAAGAAGCGATGAATGGACGGCGGTGGCACGAATGATTACTGAGGTCAACGAATTCGCTGCGTACTCGTCGACAGCACGCAAAGTGTCCAAGAGGCCCGCCGCTACCGTGATTCAACATCCTCCCTTCGAATTTTGACCCCAAGGGGTCTTTCCTTCGCGAAGCATTACGGAGGAATCGTGTTTGGTGTTCTTGACCGCCACATTTCGCGGTAACGCCGACGTCGCCAATGTCGCCATTCGCGGCGTCATCACGAACATCGATGTGACGTTTGGGCGAGGCGTTGACACAAAGCCATTGCTGGAGTGACGAAGCGCTGCCATTCGCTCGGTACTTCATAAGATTGGCTCCTCGCTGTTTCGTGTGGGTAAGTCCGTCAACCCCTGAGATCGCCTGACGTAGTTTCGATACTGTCCGAG
>JAJZSX010000085.1 GCA_021849435.1 Actinomycetes bacterium
GTCGCCATAATTAGGCGGCGTCATTGTCGTCGAATAGTGCACTTGGTGACGCCGTGTACGGGAGGAAATGCTCATGAGCAACATTACGACATCATTTGCAATAGTTACTGGAACGCTTGCTACGGTAGTGAATTGGGCATCGGTAGCGATAAGTGGCAGTTCGCACTATTCGCCGCTTTCATTAGTCCTGATCATTATTGGAATAGTTGGTCTTCTGGCGGTTATAGGGGAGTTGATTGTCTACCGAGTGGCCAAGAAGCATGAGCTGCATACCATGATCACCGAGATGAGTAGAACAGAGCAGGATTCAATCTCAACTGGGGAGTCGAGACGCGAAAGTTGACCCAGCTATTGTCGTGAATCTGCGTCGCGACGAAGTTGTTGACTTAACGATGGAGCGGGCGGTATTCATGCAATGTGCCGCGATGAACCTTAAGCGTAGTACTTGACGTTCAAGATAGGAAATATGCGGTAAATAACCTTTACCGAATTTCGTGATATAGATTGGAAATGATGGTATAATCGGGCGCAGGGAGTCCGGACCTCGCTTCTAGCGAACTCAGCACTTTGCTGAGGGGAAATGGAAAGTAGTTGAGATGGGACTTCCCGGAATGGTTTTTAGCTCTATTGCGGTCGCCGCAGGGGCCATTATGTATTGGGCCATCACCTATCAGGGTCAAGGTTTTCGCTTTTCAACAATCGGAGTGATACTCATGATTGTCGGGGCGTTTGGTTTTGTGGTGTCGGCTGTGGTGTTCGGTGTCTCGCGGGGTTCGATTGGTACGAATCGCCACTCGCTGGATCGCCAGGTCACGGATTCGAGTGGGAACACGAGTTCGGTCCATGAAGAAACGAAATGACGTACGCGATGAACGGTCGACGAAGGTCGGCAAGTTCCTAAGGCGCGGAAGGCTCGAAAAACTCACTCGCTGGGTGGGTGACGAAGACGTGACGACCTACGCGCCTCGTGGGAGCTATTGATTGTGAAAATCCGTTCGAGTACCGTAATCGTTCTCTTGTTGGTGGTCATCATCTACCTGATGGTGCGTTGACTGAATGACCGGTGGCAGGGCGGCGCGGGGCGACGAATAGTCGCCGCGCCGTCCCGGTCCGGCGCCGCATTGCGGGAAGTTCAGTTGTCGTCTGGCATGGAGCGCGCAGCGATGCCCACGAAGAAGTGGCTCAGTAGTGCAGGTGGCGCCAGTTGAGCAAAAGAACACACTGCCCAATGACGTAGTCGAAGTTGATCGAAGACCTCAGTGGCTCAAATGTGGCCCAGGAACGAACGTCATCGAGTTCACGCCGAGGTCCGAGCCCGTCTCGTCAATCCCACTGCGGAGGTGTTCGATCACGTCAGCCGCGAAATAGGTCGTACGGCCCTTGAGCAGCGTTCGGATCTCGTTGAGGCAGTCACCACTGGTCACGATGGGGGGTTCGATCTCCCCGGAAGCGCGGACTTGACCGAGCCCGCACGTGGCCATGAGCCCGTTGCAGAGGCACGCCGAATCGATGGTGGGCTCGAGTTCGCCCCCTTTTCGTAGGTAGGCCTTCACCGGTTCGGCCGCGCAGCGGTACCCGATGGAGCCATCGTCGGTGAGATACGCCTCGCGAAGATACCCGAGATCGCATCGGCGCACGCGATTCTCGTACACCTCTCGCTCTGAGATCGAACCCTCGACGTCGACTACTTTGAAGGGGTAGCCCGTCGAGGAGGCGCGAATTGAAGTGCGCACGTCGACGGTGCCGACTTCGACGCTGGCGATCACCTGGGCTCGGAGTGACTCGTCCATACCGGACTCGTCGCAGTAGGCGAAGAGCGTTCCGACCTGGACACCGGTAGCTCCCAAGTTGCGGGCGTCGCGTACGTGCTCGGGCGTGGTGACGCCGCCCCCGATCCAGAACGGTCGACCGAGGTTGCTGAGCGCTGCGAAGTCAACTTCGTCTCGGGGACCATAGATTGGCGCGTCATTGGCATCCAGGGTCAGCGGACCCCGTGGCGGTGCGTTGTGGCCACCGGCGATTGGTCGTTCGACCACAAAACCGTCTACTGGCCCCTCGCTGCGCTTGATGAGTGCAGTCGCTAGGACGTTTGACGAGATGATCCCGATGAACTTGGGTCGGTTCAACTCGGTCGCGCCGTCGAGGTACGGTGCCGGGTCGAAGTGGAGGGTTGGCGAGTCCTCAGTTGACGCATTGGCCAACGCCAACTTGGTGTCAACGCTCAGTCCGTGTCGGAGCCGTTCCAAGACGCCGGGGATGTGCGTGGGCACTCCGGCGCCCATCATGACGTAGTCAACGCCGGCGATCATCGCGCCGCAAAGCAACGCCACTGTCGGGATTTGGACTTTCGTCAGGAGATTGATCCCAACGATTCCACTGTGCCCGGCCTTGGCCATTGCGACCTCGGCGAAGGCGGCCAATACGAGAAGGTCGGTTGAGCGCCGTTTCGAACGATGGGTCAACATGAGCAGGTTCTGGTACGGGCCGTTGGCGCGTCGACGCACCGCCGTGAACTGGCGGACCACGTCGTCAACGATCGAGCGGACGGGAAAACGATCGAGCACGGAGCGCAGCGCGTCGTCGACGCCGAATTTCTGGAGTCGGCGAGCGAAAACCGCGTCAATCGCGGTTCCCGAGACGACCCCGAGCTGACCAGCGACCGACACACTTCGGGCCAAGCGCCAGTCCGATACGGCGATCCCCATCCCGCCTTGGATCAACCACGGCAAGCGCTTCGTCGTGGGGAGGGCGGTCTCGTTCATGTGACCCGTCCTTGCCGCGAGACGAACGTCTCAATCTGGCCTCAATCCATTCTATGGTGCCGCACGCGGTTTGAGGAAAATTCAGCCCAATTGCCGTGACCGATTGCATTCGCCGCGAAGCCGATTTAGTGATCGAGTCCCCTCATACCTGATTACTGGTGGTGAGTGCGCGTCGTTTCCTCGCTACCATGGGGCCAGAGACGGGGAAGCGCGTTCGCACCGACGTCGAGGTTTGTGCGAGGGCGACACGTCGCCCGCCTCGAGAGGAGGCACGGTGCGTAGCGCAGACTTCGTCCGCGGCGCGGTTGGATTGGTCTTGCTGATGGCGGCGGTTATCGCCGGCGCCTCGGCGGGCGCGAGCACAGCACAGCCGCACATCGTGGTGACTCCCGCGGTCGGCCTGCGCAGTGGTGAGATTGTCAAAGTTCGAGGTGCTGGATTCAAGCCGAAGGATTCGGTCTTCATCGTCGAATGCCTTGCGACCGCGAAGGGTCAGGCCCAGTGCAACATCTCAACGGTGGTGGCGGTCACGATCAACGCCAAGGGTCTCCTGCCACTGACCAAGTTCAAGGTGAGGACCGGCAAGGTCGGCTCCGGTACGTGCGGAACGACGGTGAAGAACCTCCGTGCCTGCGCAGTGAGCGTTGGCAATATGAAAGGTAAGGATTCGACGTCGGCACGGATCACGTTCCGTAAACCGACTCGCTAGTGCGTCAGTTCCGCAGCGACGGATCCGAGCACTCCAGGCGCCGTTGGGGGAGTTGTGAAGTTGGAGTGAGAGCGGGGGTGCGTGATGGCGTGGCGTAGCGACGATCCAGTCGTGGCGACCGATGGGTCAGCCGTCGTCGCGCTGCGGCCGCCGCTGACCTCGGCGCTCTCGCATCTGAGCTTCGTCGCGTTGATGTCGGTGCTGTTCCTGACCTTTCTCGACAACACCGTGGTCAGCCCGGTTCTCACCAATGTCCAGTCGGAGCTCCACGCCGGGGTTCCCCAACTGCAATGGGTGGTGGGGGCCTACGCGCTGGCGTTCGCGAGCTTGATGCTGGTGAGCGGCTCATTGGGCGATCTGCTTGGACGAAAGACTGTCATGCTGGTCGGTGTCGGTGTCTTCATCGCGGGCTCAATCGTCAGTGCACTCGCCAAAGACCCGACGGTCCTGATCATCGGTCGAGTAGTCATGGGCGTGGGGGCCGCCGGCTCCGAACCGGGGACGCTGTCGATGATCCGTCACGTCTACCCCGAGCGACAACGACGTGCGCGCGCGCTTGGGGCGTGGGCGGCGGTGTCCGGATTGGCGCTGGCCGCGGGTCCGGTTATCGGCGGGGTGCTCGTCGGGCTCTGGTCGTGGCGCGCCATTTTCTGGTTCAACGTCCTCTTCGGCGGCGCGGCACTGATCATCGCCCTGGTGGCGTTGCCCAACAACGCACCCGAACTTCACGCACCGCTCGATGTGGTCGGCTTCGTGCTCAGCACGGTCGCCCTCGCGACTGCAACGTTCGCCACGATCTGGGCGGAGTCGATCGGGTACGGGGCTTCGTCGATCATCACGCTGTACGTCATCAGCTTCGTATCGATCATCGCCTTCGTCGTCGTCGAGTCTCGGGTGAAGAGTCCCATGTTGAACCTGCGGTACTTCGCGCGCCGGACGTTCCTCGGCGCCAACTTCGTCGCCTTCACGACGTACTTCGCCATCTTCTCCATATTCTTCTTCGTCGCGTTGTACCTTGAGGTCGTCGTCGGGGTCGGGGCGTACCGGCTGGCACTCGACTTCCTGCCGCTGTTGGCGGGGATGGTGGCCGCCTCCCTCTTCAGCGGCCGATGGGTGGCCCGTGCGGGTTCGCGTACGCCGATGATGGCGGGCAGCATCCTCGCCGCGGCGGGCGTCTTTCTCACCAACCTGGTCATCGGTACGCACGTGGGACTGGGTTCCCTGGGGTGGACCATGGGGCTCGCGGGGATTGGCTTTGGGATCGTCGTGGTACCGGTGACGTCTGACGCCCTCCAGGCGCTGCCCGCCGCGCATTCGGGAATGGCCGCGTCGACGGTCAACACGGCCCGTGAGCTTGGCGCCGTCGCGGGAGTGGCCATCCTGGGCTCGATCGTGAACGGTCAGTTGACCGTTCACCTCACACAGCGGCTCATCCAGATCGGAGTACCTGCCTCGTACCGGGCCGAGATCATTGCCGCGCTCACGACGGGGACGATTGGCGCGAAGGCCAAGCACTACCGCGGTGGTGGCGCGGCGATCCAGGCGATCATTAACAAGGTGGTGGACGCCGCCTACGGCGCCTTTACCAACGGCCTGCACATTGCATTGTTGGTGGCGAGCGCCTTGATGGTCCTGTCGGCGATCACCGCGCTCCTCGCTGGGACCGGCGTCAAGGTGAGGCTCGCGCGCCGGGACGTGGACGTCCTCGAGTAATTCGGTAAACTTCGTCGACTCATGGGCCTCAGTCATCGAATACCGGCGACACCGTGGCGGGCTTCGTCGACGTGGGGCGTGCGACCTCGGATGATCGCGCCGCTGTTCGTCGGCCTCGTGTTGTTCGGTCTCGGCGAGGGCTTACTCGTGCTCTCGCACCTCGGCGCGACGCCGTGGACCGTGTTCGCCCAGGGCGTTGCCCGGCACGCCGGGATCTCGCTCGGGTGGGCGACGGCTCTCATCAGTGTCGTCGTGCTCGGTGCGTGGTGGCCCTTGCACGAACGCCCGGGCTTTGGAACCCTGGCGAACCTCGTGGTGATCGCCGCCGTCTTGGATCTGACGGCGACTACGATCCCGCCGCCAAGCACGGTGTACGTGCGTTCGCTCTTCGTCATCGCCGCGGTGCTCGTGATCGGCATGGGCAGCGCGCTTTACCTCACGACGGGACTCGGTCCGGGACCGCGCGACGGGTTGATGACGAGCCTGCACCGTCGACTCGGGATCAGCGTGGTGTACATCCGGGTCTCGCTGGAGGTGTCGGTCCTTGCGATTGGGTGGTTCATGGGCGGCACCGTCGGCGTCGGGACGGCCGTCTTCGCCGCATCCATCGGGTTCTCGATCGGGGCCTGTTTGCGCGGGCTCGAGTGGATCCTCGCGAGGTCAGCGTGATCGCTGGGGACCAGCTCGTCACGTTCCTCGTCGCGTCCTTCGCGATCATCATCGTGCCCGGACCGAGTGTGCTGTTCACCCTCGCGCGGGGGGTGGCGTGGGGCCGTGCGGTGGCCGTCCTGTCGGTGTTGGGCAACTCGATCGGAACCTTGTTGCTATCGGTTGTCGTCGCGCTCGGTCTCGGACCGTTGCTCGCTCACTCGCGAACGTTCTCGACGGTCTTGCAGTTGGCGGGTGGGTGCTACCTCGGTTGGCTCGGGTTCGACGCCCTTCGTCACCGTCACGAGCACGCGCGAGCCATGACCGAGCGCGAAGCGCAACGGCCACGCCCGCGACAGATCGTTCGTCAGGGATTCACGGTCGGTGTCTTGAATCCGAAATCACTGATCTTCTTCGCTGCTGTGTTCCCGCACTTCGTGGAGCCCGCGAAGGGCAGCGTGACGGTCCAACTGCTCATCTTCGGATTCATCTTCAGTGTCATGGCCTTCGCGAGTGACTCGACCTGGGGCATCATCGCGGGGACGGCGCGCGAATGGTTGGCGGGCTCGCCGTCGCGGCTCGTCGCTCTGCGGGTCACCGGGGGTTGCGTGATGATTGTGCTCGGCGCACTGATCCTCGTCAGCGCCGTTCGAGGTTAAGGGAACCTGCGCTAGTTCCTACACTCGTTCCAATGGAGCGACGATGACGATACACGCGGGCCGCGCGGGAATGCGGTCTTTGCAACGAGATCGGTCACTGCTCGACCACCGGATCACGCGGGGCACCCTGCGCCGCGTGATCGTGTTCGCTCGACCGTATCGCCGGATTCTGGCGGTCTTCCTGACTGCGGTAGTGCTCGAGGCCGTTGTCAGTTCGGTTTCGCCCTTGGTGTTGCGCGCCATCTTCGACATCGGAATCGCTCAGCGGCGCGAAGGGGTCATCATCGGACTCGCGGTCCTGGCCGCCGGGCTCGCGATCGTGGACGCCATCCTCTCGCTCGCCGAGCGGCGCATCTCGGCGATGGTGGGTGAGGGACTGATCTATGACCTGCGCGCGCGGGTCTACGGTCACATCCAACGGATGCCGATCGCGTTCTTCTCGCGCACCCAGACGGGTGCCTTGATCAGTCGGTTGAACAACGACGTCATCGGCGCCCAGCAGGCTTTTACAGACCTCTTCTCAAACGTCGTCGGCAACGTCGTGCTCGTCACCTTGATCCTTATCACGATGTTTTTCCTGAGCTGGCAGATCACCTTGGTTGCGCTGGTGCTCTTGCCGGTGTTCCTGATCCCGGCCCGGCTCGTCGGGCGGCGATTGGGTGCGTTGTTCCATCGCGGGATGGAGCTCAACGCCGAGATGAACATGGTGATGTCCGAGCGCTTCAACGTCGCCGGCGCGATGGTGGTCAAATTGTTCGGGCGCCCCGACGACGAGATCACGACGTTCCAGCACCGCGCGGGCGAGGTGCGTGACATGGGGGTGCGCCAGGCGACGTACCAACGGTTCTTCTTCGTCGCGCTCGGCTTGACGGCGTCACTCGCCACCGCCTTCGCGTACGGGTACGGTGGGGTCGCGGTCTTGCACGGGACCTTGGCGATTGGCACGGTGGTGGCGCTCACGATGTACGTGACGCGTCTCTACGGCCCACTCACCCAACTGTCGAACCTCAACATCGACTACGTGTCGGCGATGGTGAGCTTCGAGCGGCTCTTCGAGGTCCTCGACCTCGAACCGATGATTCTCGAGAGTCCCGACGCCGTAGCGATTCCCGATGGACCGGTGACCCTTCGCTTCGAGCACGTGTCGTTCTCCTACCCCGGTGCGGACGAGGTGTCACTCGCGTCCCTGGAGGCCGTCGCCACGCTGGACGCCACGCCCCGTACCCCGGTCCTGCACGACGTCAGCTTCGACGTGTCACCGGGCACTATGACGGCGCTGGTTGGACCGAGCGGCGCCGGAAAGACGACGATCTCACTGTTGGTGTCCCGGCTGTACGACGTGGACGAGGGTCACATCAGCATTAATGGACTCGACCTGCGTGACGCGACGGTGGCGTCGCTGAACGCGACCGTCGGTGTGGTGACACAGGATCCGCACCTTTTCCATGACACCTTGCACGCGAACCTGCTGTTCGCTCGACCCGAGGCGAGCGCGGACGAGATTGAGTTAGCGCTCCGCTCGGCCCAGATCTGGAACCTTGTCTCTAACCTGCCCCAAGGTCTCGACACGGTGGTGGGCGAGCGCGGCTATCGACTCTCAGGCGGCGAGAAGCAGCGCGTGGCGTTAGCCCGACTGCTGCTTAAGTCGCCACGGCTGGTAGTGCTCGACGAGGCGACGGCGCACCTGGACTCAGAGAGCGAGGCCGCGGTGCAGCGGGCCCTGGACTCGACGATGGCGTCACGTACGTCGCTCGTCATCGCGCACCGTCTCTCCACGGTTCGTAACGCCGACCAGATCCTGGTCGTAGATGCGGGAACCATCGTGGAGCGCGGGACCCACCACGAACTGCTCGAACACGGACACCTCTATCGGGTGCTCTACGAGACGCAGTTCGCGGACCAGGCGGGTTAGCCCATCGCGTGGGCGCCGCCGTCGACGTGAATAATCGATGCGGTGGTAAGACGCATTAACGGCGAGAGCAGCGCGACGGTGGTGTCGGCGACCGCACTGGAGTCGTGGACGTCCCAGCCGAGCGGGGCGCGCTCGCCCCAGGTGTCCTCGAAGTGCGCGAAACCGGGTATTGACTTCGCTGCGACCGTGCGGATCGGTCCCGCGGCGACCATGTTCACGCGAATGCGGTCGGCGCCGACTTCGCGAGCGAGGTAGCGGCCGAGCGATTCGAGGCCGGCCTTCATAACCCCCATCCAGTCGTAGAGGGGGTAGGCGCGCGAGGCGTCGAAATCGAGTGACACCACCGATGCGCCGCCGTGGGC
>JAJZSX010000086.1 GCA_021849435.1 Actinomycetes bacterium
ACGGTGCGCAAGCGTCAGTCGATCCGCTCGTAATCCACCTTCACGACGCTCGCGGTTGACCGGTACTTCATCAATGGCAAGTTGACGCCGGTGCTGATCGGGGCGCGCCAGCTCAACCCCGCGAACCTGCCGTCGCCGAGCTGGGTCAACCTGCACCTGCAGTACACGCACGGCATTGGCGCGGCTGTGGTGATCGCCAACTCGGTCGACTACGCGACGGGCAACCCGAACCTCGCCGTGTCCAACGTGCCACCGACCTCGACGGGCGGCATGCCGGTGCTGACCAAGCCCGACATCTACTTCGGCATCAACGACCCCGGCTGGGTTGTCGCCAACACCAAGCAGCCCGAGGTCGACTACCAGGTGCTCCAGGGTAAGAACGCGGGACAACCCGTCGAGACTCACTACGCGAGTACCGGTGGGGTGGCGGTGGGCGGCTTTCTCAGCCGGGCGGCCTTCGCGCTGCGGTTGAACGACTTCAACTTGCTGATCTCGAACCAGATCACGCCCAAGAGCCGCGTGATCTTTGTGCGCGACGTGCTCGCCATGGCCCAGAAGGCGGCGCCCTTCCTCTCTTTTGACTCACACCCCTACGCGGTGATCGCGGACGGCTCCGTGCAGTACGTGCTCGACGGGTACACCACGACCGACCAGTACCCCTACAGCCAGAACGCATCGAGCCTCAACGTGAACGTGGGCGGACTGCCCGCGAGCTTCAACTACGTGCGCAACTCGGTCAAGGTCGTTGTTAACGCCTACACGGGCAAGATGACGTTCTACGCGGCCGACCCCGCCGACCCGATCCTCCAGGCCTATCGGGCCGCCTTCCCGACGATGTTCCAGCCGATGTCCTCGATGCCCCCCGAGATCAGGAACCACCTGCGTTACCCCTCGGACATCTTCTCGGTGCAGGCGGCCGTGCTCGGCAGTTACCACATCACCAACGCCAACGCCTTCTACACCGCCTCGGACGGTTGGACGGTGTCGCCGACGACGGGTGAGGGCACGCCGAGTCAGTCACTCGCCCAGACCCAGGTGACCAACGCTGCGGGCAATATTGTCGCGTCCTCGCTCTCACCGATGAGTCCGATCTTCCAGGTCGGCTCGTTGCCGGGCACCCACCAGCAGCAACTGCTCGAGTCGGTCGCCTTCGTGCCGGCCGGCAACTCGTCGACCGTGCTGGGGCTGAGTGCATTCATGATGGCCACGAGCAATCCGTCGAACTACGGGCATCTCTACGTCTATGAGACGCCACGGGGCTCGCTCGTGACCGGTCCGGTCCAGGCCGACTCCGAGATCCAGCAGAACTCGAGGGTCAGCTCGACGATCACCCTGCTCGACCAGCACGGCTCCCAGGTCCTGCTCGGCAACAACCTGATGGTGCCCCTCGACCAGAGCGTGCTCTACATCCGGCCCCTCTACGTCTCGAGCACGTCCAACTCGATGCCCCAGTTGAAGTACGTCATCGCGGTCTTCAATCAGCAGGTCAGCATCAAGCCGACGCTGAACGAGGCGCTCGCTGCGGTGCTCGGCCACGTCGTCGCCGGTGCACCGCCGATCACGACACCCTCGACCGGCGGTTCCGGGTCGAGCACGGGCAAGGCTGGCCAGAGCGCCGCGTACTACATCCAGCAGGCATCGACCGACTACGCCGCCGCCCAAACGGCCCTCTCGGCGGGCGAGCTCGGGCGGTACCAGAACGACGTCGACGCCATGTACCACGCACTCCAGCTCGCCCAGAAGGCACTCGCCGGGACGAAGTCCGCCGGCTGATCGACGGCGTCGACCAACTCTCAGTCGGTGCCGAGGCGGGCACGTGACTCGTCCGCCGGAGTCGCCATCTCGGTCGTCCCGTGCCCCTGGCACCTAGTCGGCTATTCGCCGGTTTCGCCGTCGATCGCTTCGCGCAAGAGGTCGGCGTGGCCGTTGTGTCGGGCGTACTCCTCGAGCATGTGCAACAGGATCCAGCGCAGGCTTGGCGTGCGGCCGTCGGGCCACGGACGAAGCGCGAGCCGGTCGAGCCCGCCGTTGGCGATCACCTCGTCGACGAGCTGCCGCGAACGAGCGACGGCCGCCTCCCACAGGGCGCGCAAGTCATCGGGGTCGTCCTCGGTGGCGGAGCGCCACTCCCAGTCGGGATCAGCGTTCCAGTCGACGGCGCCCCACGGAGCGGCGCGGTCATGTCCAAATAACGAACATGAGAACCAGGCGTCCTCGACGAGGGCGAGGTGTTTCATCATTCCGCCCAGGGTCATCGTCGAGGAGCGTGGGCGCGTGTTGAGACCACGCGCGTCGAGGTCGCGACACTTCCACGCGAAGGTCTCGCGGTGGTAGTCGAGGAAGGCGAGGAGCATCGTCGTCTCATCACCGGTCGCTGGCGGTTCGTGTCGGCCGTGTTCGTCGATGTTCACGCACCCAGCCTGCCTCCCTGGCGTCGTGTCGAGCCGGAAACCCGATATCCCATGACGTACGGCTGGCGTGTGATTCGTACTATGCCAATTGAAAGTCCAGGTCACAACGCCTATTTCTCATCAGAAACCGGGTGACTGGTTACCGAAATGTGATATGTGAAATATTTCAAGGCGACGTGGCGGCGGAAAGTCGCTGTGGTATGTTACTCGCGACGTCGGGTTTGTTCACCGAAGTGCTTCATCAAACGGAGTCTGTCAATCAGGGGGGAAAGTGTGATCAAAACTAATTTCAAGGCGCGGGTCCTGACCTCAGGTCTGCTTGTTGCCACCATGCTCACCGTTGTGGCTGGGGTCGCTAGCGGCCCGGCATCGGCGGCAGCGAAGAAGTTGTCACCGTATCTAATCGGCGTGCCGATGCCGATGACTGGAGCAGAGGCCCAGGCGGGAACTCAGATTTTCAATGCTGAGTTGATGGCGGCTCAGCAGGTAAACAAGCACGGCGGTGTTCTCGGACACCCGATCAAGCTGCTCGAGCAGGACGACGCCTGTGACGCCGGGACCGCGGTGAACGCTGCGAACAAACTCGTTTCAGAAAATGTCCAGGCGATCGTCGGGGGATACTGCTCTGGTGCGACGCTTCCCGTCGAACCCATCATCGCGCGAGCGGGGATCCCGTACGTGATGCCCGCGGCGAACAGCCCCGAGCTGACCACAGGCGGGTACAAGAACGTCTTCCTGATCGACCCGTCGGGTTCCGGTGACGGCGCCGAGGCCGCTGCGTTCTTCAAGCAGCAGGGCATCACGAAGGTGTTCATCATCGATGATCAGTCGTCCTTCGGCGTCGCCATCGCCAACGCCGCAGCCAAGGACATCTCGGCTGACGGCGGCACGATCGTTGCCGGTGGCGTCCAGTCGATTCCCGCCACGAGCAACGACTTCTCGGCCGTGATCTCACAGATCAAGAGCTCGGGTGCGACGGGGATCTACTGGTCGGGTTACTTCGCCCAGGCCGCCCAGTTCGCGACCCAGCTGAACGCCGCCAACGTGATCGGACCCCATGGCACGGCGAAGTTCGTCGTGGCTGACGGGTCGGTGGACGCGACATACCTGTCGGGTGCGGGTGCGGCCGCGAACGGGACCTACGCGACAATCGCCGCGCTGGCCTCGGGTGTGGGCAACGTGCTCAACACGCACGCGGACCGCGCTTTCAATGTCGCCTACCACAAGGAGTTCAAGTCGGCACCTGGTCCGTACTCGACCTTCGGGTACGACGCCATCACGGCACTCGTCCTCGCGGCCAAGCACGTTCATTCGATCAAGCCAGCGCGAGTGATTGCCGGGCTTCGCACGCTGCACTTCAACGGTCTGACCGGCAAGGTGTCCTTCGACAAGACCGGCAACCGCCTCGGTGCGGTGATGGACCTGTTAGAGGTCGTCAACGGTCAGTACACCTTGGCCAAGCCACAGCCGAAGCTTTGATGATGTGATTGGCACCGGGCCCGTCGCCCCGAGGGTCGCTCGACCCCCTGGGCGACGGGCCCGCCGTCGATGGTTCAACGACAGAATCGTTCGCAACACCGTGACCAAGGGGACCCAGTGTCACTGCTACTCAATGAAATAGGTAATGGGATCTTCCTCGGCGCGTTCTTCGGCCTGGTCGCGCTCGGCTATAGCATGGTCTACGGCATCCTGCGCCTGATCAACTTCGCCCACGGCGACTTCTACATGGTCGCGGCTTTCGTGAGCTACACGATCCTCGGCGCGGTGGCCGTCGGCAACAGCCACGGCCAGTGGTTGACGGTGCTCTGGGTCGGGGTCCTCGTGATGGTGATCACCGGCGGGCTCGCGATGCTCGCGAACCAGTTGGTGTACCGTCCCATGCGCCGCGCCGCCATTCTTAGCCTCATGATCGCGGCCATCGGCCTCTCCCAAGTGCTCGAGAACGGCGTCCTGGTCACCCCCCAGTGGGGCGCGACTTACCTCGTCTTCCCCGTGACCACGCCGCCGAGTGGGTTCAACCTCGGGTCGAACCACTACACCTGGGCCCAGTTGATCATCGTGCTCGTCTCGGGTCTGCTCGCCCTCGGCGTCTACTTCCTCGTGGGTCGCACCCTGCTCGGCAAGGCAATGCGTGCGGTGTCTGAGGACCGAATCGCCGCGGTGTTGATGGGCATCAACGTCGACCTGGTGATCGCGATCGTCTTCTTCATCGGCGGCGCCCTCGCTGGCGCGGCGGCGGTGATGACGGGCGTGTACTACGGGCAGATCAACTACCTAATGGGCTTCACCGTGGGCCTCGAGGCGTTCACCGCGGCCGTGCTCGGTGGCATCGGCAACATCGGTGGGGCGGTGCTCGGTGGTCTGATTCTCGGTATCGTTCAGTCGATTGGCACGGGCATCTTCGGCGCGGAGTGGGCGATCGTGGTCGCTTTTGGTGCCCTCGTTCTCATGCTGTGGTTCCGGCCCACCGGTCTGCTCGGTGAGCGGGTCGCGAGGAGGATGTGACCCGCGATGGCCACTGACACCGTGGTCCAGTCGGGTCGCACGAGGGTTGACGGGTTCCGGGTCACGCGCGCCGGGCTGGTGATCGCGCTCGTGGTGGCGGCGGCACTCGTGCCCCAGATGACCCAGAACCAGTACTACCTGGGCGTGGCGTTCCAGGCCGAGATGCTGATGTGCCTCGCGCTCGGACTCAACATCGTCGTCGGCTACGCCGGCATGCTCGACCTCGGTTTCGCGGCGTTCTTCGCCATCGGCGCGTACACCACCGGCATCCTCTCAACCAAGGAGCACTGGTCGATACTCGCCTCGATCGCGCCCGGCGTGCTGATCGCGGTGGTCTGTGCGCTCATTATCGGCTTCCCGACGCTGCGCCTGCGCAGTGACTACCTCGCGGTGGTCACGCTGGGATTCGGGGAGATCATCCAGACGATCGCGATCAACCTCAACCAGACCGGCGGTCCGACCGGCATCTACGCGATCCCGGCGCTCACCATCGGCAGCGTCGTCGTGACCAGCAACACGGGCTACTACTACGTCTTCTTGGTGCTGGTGGTCATCTTCGCCCTGTTCTCTACCCGATTGCGCGGCTCACGACTGGGTCGAGCGTGGCTGTGCATCCGCGAGGACGAGGACGCCGCCAAGGCGATGGGCATCAACACCAACCACTACAAGCTCTACGCGTATATGTTCGGAGCGGTGCTCGGGTCGATCACTGGTTCGCTCTACGCACCAGCGCTGACGGCCATCTCGCCGGCGAGCTTCGGGTTCAGCGAGTCTTTGCTCATCGTCATGGCCGTCGCGATCGGTGGCCTCGGCAGCATCTGGGGTGTCATGTTCGGCGCGGCCGTCGTCGAGATCTTCCCCGAGGTCTTCCGCTCTTTCGCCCAGGCCCGTTTGCTGGTCTTCGGCATCGCGCTCGTGATCTTGATGGTCGTGCGACCGCGCGGCCTCTTCCCGGAGCGCGCCTTCCAGGGTCTGGGAACTCGGATCCGTTCCCGACTGGGACATGCGGTGCCGTCCCCCCGCTCCGGCGCGGGTGGGGCGCTCGTGTCACTGCCGACGGAGGAGCCGTGACCGCCGTCCTGCAGACCGACCACCTGTCGCTTCAGTTCGGCGGCGTCAATGCGTTGAGCGATCTGTCGATCGAGGTCGACGAGGGAGCGCTGCACGCCATCATCGGGCCCAACGGTGCCGGCAAGACGTCCTTCTTCAACTGTCTCACCGGCTATTACAAGCCAACGGGCGGCGCGGTCCGGTTCCAGGGGACCGAGGTCACGGGCCTCGACGCGGCCAAGGTCGCCGCGCTCGGGATCCGTCGGACCTTCCAGAACATCCGAGTCTTTCCCAAGATGTCGGTACTGGAGAACGTCCTCGCCGGGGGGCACCTGCGCGCTACCTCGAATCTGCTGTCGATCACGGTCGCCAGCCGAGGATTCAGACGGCGCGAGCACCTCTTGCACGATGAGGCCATGGCGAGCCTCGAATTCGTCGGTCTCGCCGACCAGTGGAACAACCTCGCCGGTGACCTGCCCTACGGAATGCGCAAGCGTATGGAACTCGCCCGCGTGTTGATCGCAAATCCGGTCGTGGTGCTGCTTGACGAGCCAGCGGCCGGCGTGAGCTCGGTGGAACGCGAAGAATTGTCGCGCGTGATTCGGCGCATCCACGACGAGGGGACGTGCGTCGTGATGATCGAGCACGACGTTGACCTGGTGATGGAGATCGCGACGGAAGTCACCGTGCTCGACAACGGCCGCATCATCGCCTCGGGATTACCCCAGGACGTTCGAACGAATCCTGACGTGATCCGCGCCTACATGGGCAGGAAGCGCAAATGAGGGCCCTCGAACTCGACGCGGTGAGCGTCTACTACGGCGCCGTGCGCGGTGTCGAGGACGTCACCATGCACGTTGACGAGGGTGAGATCGTGGCGTTGCTCGGGGCCAATGGAGCCGGCAAGAGCACCTTGTTGAAGGCGATCTCGGGCATCATCCATCCGCGTCAGGGCACCATCAGCTACTTCGGCGACGTGCTCGCCAAGCAGTCGGCCCACCGTCGGGTCGCCCGTGGGCTCGTGCACGTCCCCGAGGGCCGACGGATCTTTACGACGCTCACCATCGCCGAGAACCTCGAGCTCGGCGCCTATGGCACCCAACGCAGCCGGAGCGAACGCGCTGAGCGCCTGGACGAGGTCCTCGATCTTTTCCCGTTGCTACGCCAGCACTTCCAACGGTTGGCCGGGACGCTCTCGGGTGGTGAGCAGCAGGTGCTCGCGATTGGTCGCGCGATGATGTCCAACCCCAAGATCCTGATGATCGACGAGCCTTCGCTCGGTCTCGATCCCCAAAAGGTCGATATCGTGTACGACATGCTCGAGGAAGTTTCAAAACTCGGCACAACGGTCCTGCTCGTCGAGCAAAACGTATCGCTGGCCCTCGAGATCGCCTCACGCGCCTACGTCCTCCAACAGGGCTCGGTGGTGCTATCGGGGCCCTCGTCGAGTCTCGAAAACGATCCGCGGCTGTCCGACGCATACCTTGGAAAGTCCACCGATGTCGAGGACTAGCGGATTGGGCACCGGTCAGCGGTCTTGTGCGCTCACAGGGAGTTGTGACCGTGGCTACTAAGAAGTCCTCAATTCGTGTGATCCGTGTCGAGGAGAACTTGCGCACGAAAGTCGAGAGTTCACTCGCCGCGGCCATCATCTCGGGCGAGCTCGAACAGGGCGTCCTGGTGACGGTACCGGCGCTCGCGGCACAGTTCGCGGTCTCGGCGACCCCGGTGCGCGAGGCGATGCTGGACCTCGAGAAGCGAGGGTTCGTCGAGTCGGTCAAGAACAAGGGGTTCCGGGTGACGACGGTCAGCACCCAGGACCTGCGCGAGATCGTGGCGATTCGTAAGTGGCTCGAGGCGCCGGCGATGCGCATCGTCGCCGAGCATCTCAAGGGTGCACCGCTCGACACCTACCGGGCGTTGGCGGACCGGATTGTCGCCAACGTCGAGCAGGTCGACTTCAAGGGGTACCTGGCCGCGGACACGGCGTTCCACTTGGCGCTGCTGGAGCTGACCGGTAATCGTCGTCTCGTGGACATCGTCGCCGAGCTACGCAAGCAGACCCGCATGACTGGACTTGTCGGGCTGAAGAACACCGAGATGCTGTACCGCTCAGCACACGAGCACCATGGCCTGCTCGACCTGCTCGGGATCGGCGACGGTCCCGCGGCCGAACAGTTGATGGTACGTCACGTCGGTCATGTCCTCGGCTGGTGGGCGGGGATCATGGAGGGCGAAGCCAGCGAGGCCGCAACGTAGGTGAACGGACCCGCCACCGTCGTATACAATAGAATGTAACATGTTATAAGTGGAGAGCGGGTGGGGGTGAAGGTCCTGATCATTGGCGCTGGTATCGTCGGTGCCGCGTGTGCTCGATCGCTCGCTCGACGGGGGGTCGCCGTGACGGTGATCGACCGCGGCGCACCCGCGAGCGCCACGTCGGCCGCAGGCGAGGGGAACCTGCTCGTCAGTGACAAGGCACCCGGCGCCGAACTGGATCTCGCCCGGTACTCCCTGGGCCTGTGGGCATCGCTGAGCACCGAGCTTGCCGTGGAGACGGGCGGGGCGTTCGCCTCAGTCGAGTACCAGCCCAAGGGTGGCGTCGTGGCCGCGAGAGGCGAGGCCGAGGCTGCGGCGCTCGACCGCTTCGCCGAGGCACAACGCCGGGCCGGGGTCGACGCGCGCGCGCTCAGCGTTGACGAGGCTCGCGCGCTCGAACCCGAGCTCGCGACCTCGATCACCGGCGCCGTT
>JAJZSX010000087.1 GCA_021849435.1 Actinomycetes bacterium
CTCGCCGCTTCGGGTCTTGTACATCTTGCGGTCGGGCCCGAGGATGCTGCCAAAGGCCACGTGCTCGCAGCGTACGGCGTCGGGCAGCCACCCGGCGGACCGCGCGACCGCGAAGACCATGGCGAAGTGCTGGGCTTGGGGGGCGCCCACCACGTAGAGCATCTCGTTGGCGCCGAGCCGACCGACCCGGTCGCGCACGGCGGCGAGGTCGGTCGCGGCGTAGCCGAATCCCTCGTCGCGCTTCTGGACGATGAGCGGTAGCCGCTCGCCGTCGCGGTTGGTGAAGCCAGGCGGGAAGACGCAGCGCGCGCCATCGCTCTCCTCGAGCAGCCCGAGCGCGTCGAGGTCGGCCACGACGCCCTCGAGGGCGTCGTTGTAGAACGACTCGCCCACCACGTCCCGCGGCGTGAGCGTCACGTCGAGCTTGGCGTAGACCTGGCTGAAGTAGGCGACCGACTGATCGACGAGCAGGTGCCAGAGCCGGCGCGTCTCGGGGTCCCCGCCCTGGAGCAGCACCACTCGGGCCCGGCTGCGGTCTCGGAAGGCCTCGTCGGCGTCAAAGGCCGTGCGCGCGCCCTGGTAGAAGGTGTTGAGATCACCGATCGACAGTTCGGCGATCGCCCGGTCCTCGCCCAGGTCGAGCAGGTACTCGATCAGCATGCCAAAGGGCGTGCCCCAGTCGCCGACGTGGTTGCGCGCGATCACGTGGTTGCCGGCGAGGCGCTCGGTGCGCGCCAGCGCGTCGCCGATCACCGTTGAGCGGAGGTGGCCGATGTGCATCTCCTTGGCGACGTTCGGGGCGGAGTAGTCGATGACGACGGTCTTGGGCGACGCGGCGCGGGCGAGGCCGAGGCGCTCGTCACCGACGAGCGCGCCCAGCTGCGCGGCGAGAAAAGCCGGCTCGAGCGTGATGTTCAAGAACCCCGGGCCCGCGACCTCGACCACGGCCACCCCATCGAGGTCGTTCATGGCGACAATCTCGACCGCGACGTCGCGCGGCGGCCGGCCGAGGGTCTTGGCGAGCGCCATCACGCCGTTGGCCTGGAAGTCGGCGCGATCCGAGGCGCGAAGCACCGGGTCCGCGCCCGGCGCCAGGCGTTCGAAGGACCGCGCGAGGCGCTCGGCCAAGATCTCGTAGGTGGAGCCCATCGGGTCAGTCTCCCACGTCCGGGCCCGAGGCCAGAAACGCGACCCCGCTCGAGGGGGCAGAATAGAGGGATGACCTCTCTCAACTCCTTCGGCTCCGCCAGCACGCTCACCGTCAACGGTAAGGGTCTCACCTACTACTCGCTGCGCGCCGACGCCCTCGCGACGTTCGGCGTCGACCGGCTCCCCTACTCGATCAAAGTGCTGCTCGAGAACCTGCTGCGCCACGAGGACGGTCTCAAGGTGCGCGCCGCCGACATCGAGGCGCTGGCGCGCTGGGCCGAGACGCCCACGCGCCACGGCGAGGCGGCCGGTGAGGACGCCCGCGAGATCGCCTTTACCCCCGAGCGGGTCCTGATGCAGGACCTCACGGGCGTGCCGGCCGTGGTGGACCTGGCGAGCATGCGCGACGCGATCATCGCCCTGGGCGGCGATCCCGCGAAGATCAACCCGCTGGTGCCCGTGGAGATGGTCATCGACCACTCGGTGATCCTCGAGCGCACGGGATCGCCGACGAGCTACGACGAGAACGTCGCCATCGAGTACGACCGCAACGTCGAGCGCTACACGTTCCTCAAGTGGGCCCAGAGCTCCTTTGACCGGTTCCGCGTCGTGCCCCCGGGCATGGGCATCTGCCACCAGGTCAACCTCGAGCACCTCGCGCGGGTGGTCTTTGAGCACGAGGGCGTCGCCTACCTCGACACGGTCGTGGGCACCGACAGCCACACCACCATGGTGAACGGCCTGGGCGTGCTCGGCTGGGGCGTCGGCGGCATCGAGGCCGAGGCCGGCATGCTCGGCCAGCCGACGTCGATGCTGATCCCGCCGGTCGTTGGCCTGCGCCTGACCGGGTCAACCCGCGAGGGCGTCACGGCGACCGACGTGGTGCTTACCATCACTGAACTGCTGCGCCGCCACGGCGTGGTCGGCAAGTTCGTCGAGGCCTACGGCCCGGGCGTCGCCGCGCTCTCGCTCGAGACCCGTGCGACCATCGGCAACATGTCGCCCGAGTACGGCGCGACCTGCACGATCTTCCCGATCGACCAGGTGACGCTCGACTACCTGGCCTTCACCGGCCGCAGCGCCGAGCACCTCGCCCTCGTCGAGGCCTACGCGAAGGCCCAGGGCGTCTGGCACGACCACACCGCGAGCGAGCCCACCTACTCCGAGTACGCCGAGCTCGACCTCGCGACCGTCGAGCCGAGCCTCGCCGGACCCAAGCGCCCCCAGGACCGGGTCTCGCTGTCGGGCGCGCGCGGCGCCTTCCGCGACGCGCTCGGACGCGAGCCCATCACCGTCGAGGGCACCGAGCACGCCGCGACCCTGCGCGACGGCGCGGTGACGGTGGCGGCGATCACCTCGTGCACCAACACCTCGAACCCGGCCGTGCTCGTCGCCGCGGGCCTCGTCGCCCGCCGGGCCGTCGCCAAGGGCCTCACGGCCAAGCCCTGGGTGAAGACCTCCCTCGCGCCGGGCAGCCGGGTCGTCATGGACTACCTTGAGCGCGCCGACCTCGTCACGCCCCTCGACCAGCTCGGGTTCTACCTGGCCGGATTTGGCTGCACGACCTGCATCGGCAACACCGGTCCGCTGCTCTCGGGCGTCTCGGAAGCCGTGAACGCCCACGACCTCTCGGTCGTCTCGGTACTCTCGGGCAACCGGAACTTCGAGGGCCGGATCCACCCCGACGTGAAGCAGAACTACCTCGCGAGCCCGCCGCTCGTCGTCGCCTACGCGATCGCCGGCACGATCGACATCGACCTGTCGAGCGAGCCGCTCGGCGTCGGCAGCGACGGCGAGCCGGTGATGCTCGCCGACCTGTGGCCAACTGACGCCGAGGTCGCCGAGGCCGTGCGCGCCTCGCTCACCCCCGCGATGTTCCAGGAGCGCTACGCGAGCGCCTTCAGCGGCGACGAGCGCTGGCAGGCGGTGCCGACGACCAACGCGGTCACCTACGCCTGGGACGACGCCTCGACCTACGTGAAGCTGCCCCCGTACTTCGCCGGGCTGACCCCCGAGCCGGGCGTCGTCAGCGACGTGGTCGGAGCGCGCGTGCTCGCCAAGCTCGGTGACTCGGTCACGACCGACCACATCTCCCCGGCGGGCAACATCCGCGCGAGCGTGCCCGCGGGCCTCTACCTCACCGAAAAGGGCGTCGCCCCCCAGGACTTCAACAGCTACGGCACGCGCCGGGGCAACCACGAGGTCATGATGCGCGGCACCTTCGCCAACATCCGCCTGCGCAACCAGCTGGCCCCGGGCACCGAGGGCGGGGTCACGGTGAAGTTCCCCGAAGGCGAGCAGACCTCGATCTTCGACGCGGCGGTCGCCTACGCGGCCGAGGGCACACCACTCGTGATCCTCGGCGGCAAGGAGTACGGCAGCGGCTCGAGCCGCGACTGGGCCGCGAAGGGAACCAAGCTGCTGGGCGTGCGCGCGGTGCTGGTGGAGAGCTTCGAGCGGATCCACCGCTCGAACCTCGTCGGCATGGGCGTGCTGCCTTTGCAGTTCCTGCCCGGCGAGAGCGCGGCAACCCACGGGCTCGACGGAACCGAGGTCTACGACGTGCTGGGTCTTGACGCACTCAACCGCGGCGAGACGATCCCCCGGGTCACGGTGCGCGCGACGCGCACCTCGGGCGAGGTGGCCGAGTTCGCCGTCCGTCTGCGCATCGACACCCCGACCGAGGCCGAGTACTACCGCCACGGCGGGGTCCTCAACTTCGTGCTGCGCCAGCTCGCCGCCCAGTAACGACACCGACAACGCCGCCGCCTCTGTCTGGGCGGCGGCGTTGTAGTGTCCGACGTATGGACGGTTCGCCGGACGAACAATTCGACAACGCGGCAGTTCAGGCATTCGTCGCCCAGCCGGCCGAGCACGCCGACGAAGACCGCGACGACGTCGACGTCGTCGCCACTCGAGCGCCGAGCGAATCGTGGCGGACGCGCCTCAGGCGATTCTTCTTCGAGAAGAAGCCGGGCCAGTACTCCTCGATCGCCCCGCGCATGCCCGACGGACGGCGTACCAAGCCGTTCTACTTCAACGGCAACGGCCGTGGCCGCTAGCCGAGGGCCCACGGCAGGTGCCACTGGCGGTCGAGGCGCGAGAAACCTCGAACGGGCGCGCACGCGGCTGTGGGACCGATCGTGGAAGATCGCGGCGTTCGGTCTGCTCGTCGGTCCACTCGCTGCGCTCACCCAAGCGGGACCCGACGCCGCGGGCGTGACCAACGTGCATCGAGCCGCTGTCTCGATGATCGCCATCACGCTGCTGGTCGGCCTCGGCGAGAGCCTCTCGATTGCCGTCTACGCCATTGATCGACGGCGGCGGCCGTAGCGGCGTTGCTTCGCCCTCCATTGGGCCGCACCACGCAGCTGTTCAGCCCCCAGTACCGTCGAAGACGGCTATCTGGCGTGATCACCCGCGGACACCTAGGGTGGGAATTATGACGTCGCGTTGGTTCGAGCGTGCAATCGGATGGTCGCGGTCTACGCCGGGCGCATTGCGATGAGTGGCCCACCCGACGAGCTGGGGCTCGAGCGCTCGAGCATCCTCGCGCGGGGCCCGCACTCGAGCGAACCCCACTGGGTGGTCAACCCCCACGAGCGACGCGACGAGTGGCGTCGGCTCTTCTCGGAGTTCTTTGGAACCTTTCTCTTGGTCATCGCCGCCGCGGGCGCACCCGTCGTCGACGCGGTCTCTCACGGTCAGGTCCCGATCGACGCCCAGGTCGTCGCGCCGGCACTCATGGTGATGGGGATCATCTACTTCATGGGCATGGTGAGTGGCGCCCACCTCAACCCCGCCGTCACGCTCTCCTTCGCCGCGCGCGGCAACTTTCCCTGGAGTCGCGTCCCCGGCTACGTCGGCGCCCAGGTCGTCGGCGCCGTGGTCGCGTCGCTGCTCTTGCGCGGCCTCTTTGGCAATGTGGGCCACCTCGGCGCGACACTGCCGGGACCGGGGATCTCCTCAGGCAAGGTCGTCATCGTCGAAGCCCTGCTCACCCTCGGTCTCGTGAGCGTCATCCTCGGCACGGCCTCGGGGGCGCGCAACATCGGCGCCAACGCCGCGCTCGCCGTCGGTGGCTACATCGCCCTCGCCGGACTCTGGGCCGCGCCGATCACCGGGACGTCGATGAACCCGGCCCGTTCCTTCGGACCCCAGCTCGTCGGCGGGGACTGGACGTCGTGGTGGGCTTACGTGGCCGGTCCCCTGATCGGCGGCGCACTCGCCGTCGGCGTCGCCTGGATCCTGCGCGGGCCGCCGTCGCTCGCTGGCAACGAAGCCGCCCAGGGCGAGCTCGACCCGATCTTCTCCCACCCACGTCGAAACGAGGGCCCCCATGGCGGCTGACCAACCCCTGCCCAACGAACGGTGGAAGGCCGAACCCGAGAAGCAGGACTTCCCGGCCGCGCGCTCGTACCTGTCACTGCTCGTGTCACGGAGCGACGCGCGTCGCTACGCCGCGCTGCTCGCCGCCGAGAAGAAGCTCTGGCACTACAAGGCCAAGGACCTGCTGCGCGCGAGCGGACTCGCGCTGCTGCCCGCCGACGACCACGAACTCGAAAAGGACCTGGCCAAGGTTCGCGAGAACGTGAAGCTCTCGCCAGTGCTGCTGGTGCGCGGCCAACCCCTCTGGATCGCCGACGGCTATCACCGGATCTGCGCGAGCTACCACATCGACGAAGACGCGCTCGTCGCGTGTCGCATCGTCGACCGGCTCCACTAGCGCCCAGTCGTTCGCCCGAGCGAACGGTTCGTCGCGCAGCGCCTCATCCCAATGCCGCTGCGGTGATCGCTCACTAGAAGGCCGGTAAAATCGTCGGGTTACCCACGAACCCCCGCCGCCCGAGTCGACTCCGACGGCCACCGCCACGGTGGCGTCGGCGCCTCGAAAGTTGGCGCACCGTGTGAGGCCGCACTGGTCGAACCGAGACATCGAGATCGTCATCTTCGCGCGAGTCTTCATGAGCGTCGGTCGGGCGCTCGCGGGGATCGTGACGCCGATCTATCTGGCCCTGGTGGGTTTTGGACCCGTGGAACTGTCGGTCTACGTCATGGTCGTAGCCGGAACGTCGGCCCTGCTGTCCACGGGAATCGGCACGCTCTCTGACCGCGTCGGGCGTCGAACCTTCCTCGTCGTCGTCCCTTTGTTCACCGCGTTGGCCGGATCGATCTTCGCGACCACCGCGTCACACCCGATGCTCTTCGTCGCGGGCGCCCTCGGCAGTTTTGGCCGAGGGGCCGGCGCCGGCGCTGGGGCCATCGGCCCGTATCAGCCGGCCGAATCGGCGTACGTGACCGAACGGGTCGCGCCTCGCCATCGCAACGCCGTCTTCGGTCGTCTCACCTTCGCCTCCTCGGTCGGCGCCGCGATCGGCGGCCCGCTGGCCCTGCTCGTTCCCTCGATCCGCTCGCACGCCGGCACACCGATCACCCTCTTTCGCGTGGCCTTCTTCGCCATCGCCGTCGTTTCGGCTTTGGCAGGCATTGTCGCCCTGGCCCTTCACGAAGTGCGCCGCGCGCGCACCGAGCACCGACTTCGGCCGCGGTTCCCGCGGCGCTCGCGCTGGCTCCTCTATCGTCTCTGGGTCACCAACACCTTGAACGGCGCGGCCGTCGGCATGTTCGGACCGTTTCTCACCTACTGGTTCTATCGCCGCTACGGGGTCGATCCGGGCGAGGTGGGCGTTCTCTACACCGTCGTCAACGTCGCCACCATCGCCTCGAGTCTCTCGGCCGCGGCGTGGGCGCGGCGCTGGGGGCTGGTGCGAACCGTCAGCGTCGTGCGCGTCTTGCAGTCGCTCTTGCTCGTGCCGATGGTGCTGTCGGCCAACTTCGAGATAGCGGGGGCGTGGTTCCTCGTGCGCATGCTGATCCAGCGCATCGGTCTGCCCCTGCGCCAGTCCTACGTGGTCGGTCTCGCCGACCCGGACGAGCGCGCCTCGGTCGCCGCCCTGTCCAACCTTCCCAGTCAGGTCGCGACCGCGATCAGTCCACTGCTCACGGGATACCTGTTCGCCGAGGCCGACCTCCTCGTGCCCTTCGAGGTTGCGGCCACCCTGCAACTGGCCAACGCACTCACCTTCTGGGCCTTCTTCCGGCGACATCCGCCCGACGAGGAAGTGGCGCCGGTCGTGGTCGAGGGGTCCGGCGACGCGGTGCCCTAGCGAACTCGGGCCCGAGGGCGATGGCGCTGGCTGATCGGCGACTGGCGGCGTGGCGACCAGCGTCGCGCCGCTACCGGTTAACTCTGGGGCGCCCCGTCGTCCCCGGCGTCGGTGGCCCCACCCAGGCTGGTACGCAGCAGGTTGAGCCCGACGAGCAACATGACGACGACCCCGACGCCCACGCCGACCGAGATCAGCGTGTTGGAGAAGTCACGCTCGGTGAGACGACCGCCGATCGTGAGGTGCGCCGAGGCGCTGAGGATGTCCCGCACGCCCGCGAGCACGCCGATCTCGAGGAAGGGACGGACCGGGAAGGACGCCGATCGCAGTCGCCCGAAGACCGTGTGGGCGATGTCGAGCAGGATGACCACGACGAGGATGCCGTCGATGGCGTTGATCACGACGCCAGCGAAGGAGCCCTGGTGTTTCAGGAACTCCACCACGGTTCGCACGAGCACGACGCTCGCCACCAGCAGCAGGCTCGCCACGATCGCGTACTCGATGGCGACAATGGCCCAGCGCAGGCACCGTTCCGGCAGCGTCTCGCTCGTAGTGGCGTCAGAGAGCGTGCGCATCACAGCGACCCTAGCGGCCCCACCCGCGCCTTCGCTAGGCCAATCGCTCGAGGACCCGAGCCGTCGGCTCGACCGTGGCGAAGGTGCCGTCCAGCGCAGCGAGGAAGGCCGCGTGTACCAGGTCAGCGCTCACGCGCACGTCACCGAACGTCTGATCCCTGGTCGCACAGGCGTCAGCCGCCACCACGCAGGCGAGGCCGCGCTCGCTCGCGGCCCGGGTGCTGGAGTCGACGCACATGTGGGTCATCATCCCCGCGATCACGACCTCGTTCACCCCCATCGTCTCGAGGACTGCATCGAGCGTGGTGTCGACGAAAGCGTTGGGATGGTGCTTTTCGATCACGACCTCGCCGGTTGCCGGCTCGACGGATCGATGGATAAGCGCGCCGTCGGTGTCGGGCAGGAAGAACGTCGCGTCGGGATCGTTTGCGACGTGGCGCACGTGCAGGACCGGTCGGCCGGTGGCGCGAAAGCGCGCCAGCAGCGTCGCGGCCTGCGAGGCGGCCGATTCGGGCCCGACCAGCGCCATCCGCCCGCCTTCGAAGTAGTCATTCTGGATGTCGATGAGCAGCAGCGCCGTAGTCATGGGACAACGCTAGCGGCGGCCCGACGGAACTACCTGCTTATGGCGTGTTCGACGGCAGCGTCCACACTGTCATAGATCCCGAGGTTGCGCACGCAGTGCTCCGACGCGTTCGCGAGCTGGTGGCGAACGGCGTCGTTAGATC
>JAJZSX010000088.1 GCA_021849435.1 Actinomycetes bacterium
TGGATCGCGGCGGCGAGCAGGACTGCGTTGACGAGTGTCCAGAACGCCGAGCCGTACACCGTCCAGCGCACCGAATAGGTCACTGGGGTGAGCCCCGCGACGGAGAGGGTGAACCAAGCGCCCGCGATGACGCTCAACCCGAGCAGCAACCAGAGCAGCCACGGTGCTCGGGCTCGACGTCGTTGGTCGGACCCTTCCTTGGCCGTGACCGCAAAGGGTCGCTCGCCGGTTCGCAGGTACGAGAGTGTCGCGGCCAAGGTCGTCTGGAGTCGGACGAACTCGAACAGCGTCGCGAGTCCGGCCGGGGCGTAACCTCGAGACAGCATCGCGATGGCGAGTCGTTGAGCGAGCAGGGTGGCGCCGAAGGCGAGCAGGAACGTCGTCGCGCGGGCGTGAATCGGGCTCGCGCCGCTGAACAGGACGGCGAGGGGCACCAGGATGTAGCCAAGCGTTCGCCACGCGTCGAACCAGCCGAGGATCGTCGCCGCATAGGCGATTCGTTGACGGACGTTGAGTCCCGGACCAGTGATCGGATGTTCGACGTGCAGCAATTGCATCGCCCCGGTTCCCCAACGCCGACGCTGGGACTGGTACTGCTCGGCGTCGCGCGCGGCCAGGCCGTGGGCTAACACTTCGTTGTGATAGACGGTGTGCCACCCGCGACGATGTAGGCGGATTGACGTGTGGATGTCTTCGGTGACCGTCTCGGTGGCGACGCCGCCGACGTCACGCAGTGCGCGCGTACGAACTACCGCGTTCGTGCCGCACCAGAAGGCGGCCCCCCATCGGTTCTTGCCGGGCTGGATAGCCCGGTAGAACAGGCGTTGTTCGTTGAACGAGGTGCCACGTCGCAGTCGCCAGAACCACGACCGGTTCGGGCCGTGTTCGAATGAACCAACGTTATAGAAATCCTGGGGCGTCTGGACGATCGCGATCGTCGGGTCGTCGAAGTAGCCCAGCGTGTGGGTTAGAAACTCAGGGCTCGCGACGTGGTCGGCGTCCAGGATCGCCACGAGGTCCGCGTCGACGTGTTCGATGGCGTGGTTAAGGTTGCCGGCCTTCGCGTGACGATGCTCCTCGCGCGCGAGGTACTGGGCACCGAGGGTTACCGCGAGGTCGCGCACCCACGGCCGCCCCCCGTCATCGAGAACCCACGTCTCGTGAGCCGGTTGAAGCGCCGTCGCCGCTGCGATGGTGGGAAGCAGGACCTCGTTCGGTTCGTTATACGTTGGGATCAACACGGCGATGCGCCAGTCGGTCGACGCGACCGGTGCGGGGACGACCGAGTCGTCGAGATCCCATAGTGAGAACGTGAAGAGTCCGAGGCCGGCGACCGCGTGCACCTCGAGCAACCACAGCGGGATGGCCAACCACGCGGTGCCCAGGGTGAAGCCGACGCGCCAGGTCAGGTAGGAGACACTGACCGCGAGCGCGGTGACCGCCGAGGCACGCACGACAAAGCGCCGACGAGGAGACTCGGGAGCGGGCAGGGCCCCGTCGCCGGTCGAGAACACCGACAGAACGACTCTCGGAGCCGACGCGCCGTCGTCCGACCGATCTAGGAATCCACCGCTCGCCCTTGCGCCCACGACGCCAACCTCGCAGCGCGACCTCAAACCCGTAACAACGAATGCTCAATATCGAACCAATGAGAGGATGGCGCACCGTCGCGCGACGGCGAGGGTGTTGACGTCGGTACGATGAGCGACGTGGGACTGACTACGTACCGGCGCTGTACGTTCAGCGAGAAACGAGCAGTTCTGCGGGTCTTCTGGTCTCGGCGTGCTTGCGACAATGACACGGTGAATGAGGCGGCGCGCGAGTACGGACCGTACGCGTTGGCCATGGTTGGCGTCATCGCCGTCGAGCTCGCTGGCATCGCCACCGTCCTCGCGGCCAACGCCAACGTGTGGGCCTGGCCCGCGACCGTGGTGACGGCACTCGCCGTGTTGTGCGTGTGGTGGACGCGGGTCTGCCTGCGCGCGATTACGACACCGGTGAGAGGTCGTGGTTCCGCGTCGTCGTGACGTCGTCGACGACGCGACGAGTCTTCAGGTCGACCCCGTCTCTCATTCCGCTAGCCGTCGCGGTCGGTCAGGGGCAGCGAGGCCAGCTGGACCCGCGTGCGTGCGCGCCACGATCGGGTCGCGTCATCGTAGAGGTACAACACGACCTCGCGCGCGCGGGCGTAGAGGGGTAGGAGCGTCGCGCTCGTCGCGGCGGCCATCTGTAGTTCCTCAACCTGACGGCTCTTGGCCACCGTGAGGTGGGGGACGAAGACGGGGGACCCTTCGCCGAGGTATCGGCGGGGAACCGTCGAGCCAGGGTTTGCGCGAGCCGTTCGAAGGGTATCGGGTCGTCGGGGGCGACATAGACCACGCGTTCGTCAAACCATCCGACGGCTCGAAAAACTACGTCAAAGGACCGCGCGTCGCTCAGGCACTCGTGGAACGCCGTGATCACGTGTTCGTCGATCACGGCGGCGTCGAGGAACGGAGCGGCCAGCGTCACGTGGGCGTCCAGTGCGCTCGGTCGCCGCCACGGTGAGGTCAGTGCGCGCGCTTCGGGTACAGGGACTGCGGCGACGCTGTTGACGAACCGACCAGCCATCGCGGTCATTCAGCGATCGCTCGAGCCGAGAGACGACGGCCGCAGGCCACGACGCGCCATCTGAATCGAGCGGACGGGCCACTGACCGACGTTGACGCGCGGAAGTATCCGCTGAGAGCGCCGTGACTACCGGCTCGTACCTGGTGAAAGGGTTCGCGTATTAGCACGCGTGGCCAACCGCAGGTCAGAGGGTGGACTGACGCCACGTGCGGCCTCCATCATGGGTGACGACAAGGGACGAGCGGGTTGACGACGCCGCGCTGATGGCCACCCCGAGCTTGGATGTCGCGAACGTGACGAACTGCAACGCTTCCATCAATTCCGAACGCGGCGTGTACACCACGGTCCAGCGCCGGCCACCATCGCGCGACGTGACCAGGTGCTCGGTCGCCGTTTGGCCGTGTTCAACGGACCTGGCGAGTACGAGGACTCCGGGTGCCGGAGACGCCGGGAGACCCGGGACCTGTTCGAGCCATTGGGTGCGGCCCTCGACGCCGACCTGGATGATTGGCGTGAAGGTCAATCCGCCATTAGTCGAGCGCAGCAGCCAATCGGTTCCGATCTTCAATCGACGGGGCGTACCCGGTGCGACCGACCCGCCGTAGCCGCCAATGGTGCAGACGTCGACGAGCGTCGTCGACGAGTACGCCACCGGTGCGGCGAAGTCGTCGCCGATGGTGGCGCACGGAGAGGACCACGACACCCACCGACCTGAGCGAGTCATGCGGGCGCTACCCGTGACGCCCCGATCGTTACCGACGAGCAGCCAGCCACTCGCGCCGTTGAACACCAGTGCACCCTGCATCGAGGTTCCACCGGCCGCCTGGGGAAGCGGGGGTGTCGCGACGCGTCGCCAGGAGTCGGTCGAGACCGGTGAACGCCAAAGGCCGAGGCGTTGATCCGAGCTCCACCCGATCGCGTAGACCGAACCACGGTCGGCGCCAACGCTCAGCACGTCGAACCGCATCCCGTACGACTGAGCCGGCAGTGACGACCAGGTCACGCCCCCGTCGTGCGTCGACCAGAGTTCGATCCGTGGTGCGTGATAGGTGCCGGCGTTGAAAGAGCCGGGCTGCGTTGATCCGTAGATCCATCCGTCGCGCGCGTCGACGAACGAGACGCTCAGTTGCGCTAACGCGGAGGGGCGTGACGTGGACGTGTCGATCACGTGTCGCAACGGCGATGGGAGCGTGAGGGTCTTCCACGTCGCGGCACCGTTGGTGGTTCGCCACAATCCGACGCAGCTCGCGGTTGCACAGTTGTATCGAGCGAGCGCCCATCCCTCGCCGGTGCGGAGCATGGAGACCGATACGGGCGACCATGACGCGATATTCGACACCGAACCGACCGGTGACGACATCACTGGCGCGAATGCCAGGACGGCGACGGTGGTTGTGCACGCAATGACAAGATTGACGATCGCGAATGCGGTTCGATCTCGTTTCGTGGCCATGGTCCCAGTATCGTTCCGGTTACCCGCCGACACACGAGCGGGTCTCGGTACGGCCGCCACGGATAACGGATCGCGACGGCGTTGGCGTTCGACCGGACGCGAAGCGAACCTTCCGGTGCTCCACTGACGCCGCAATCCCGTCGCGCGATCAGGTGGGTGTCGACGAAACTCCAAGGGCGTGTCGCTGACGATGAAGACCGGACAGTTCGGATGCTCGAACAGTGAACGGTTTCGATCACGCGGTGTTTCATCGTTGTTCGATCCGCCCGCGCCCGTGACGTGCACGTTGATCGAGTGACGCTACGGACTGCACGAACTGGATCCGTGGTGGTCATGGAAGAGGAAGGTCCCGCGAGTGCGGTGCCCGTCACCGTGGTCGGCCGACTGGTTCGTGATCGAGATCATGACGTCGGGGCATGCAATCGGCTGTGAAGCATAGTCAAGCGGTGAGCGAGCGTGTAGGTAACCACCGCCTCCGTTGCGAGACATCAACTGCGTGACGGGAACAACGGTGACGATGGAACCTATCGGGGACTCGACGTGCAAGGACGACGGACCATGCCCGACCGTGGAGTCGAAGACATCTGGGTCGACCCGCAGGCGGTCAGGCCACGACCACGATTAGTTTCGACACCGCAACGTAGAGAGTGGGAAGGCCATGGCCATTGCCTTGATCCCGCCACCCGTCGAAATCGGCGTAAAGAAAGACGCCACCAGCGCCGACTCACTCGACTGGATGGCGGCAACGGGGTCTTGTCGAGTCGCCGTCGGCAGGACTGCACTCGTGACGCACCACGCATCCGATCCCGGCTTCAGCAACTCCAGGTGCTCAGCCGTCGCGAGGGGAGTGCCGGAGACCGCAACGAGGGCTCCGTTCGCCGCGAGCGTCATTATCTCTCCGAAGGGGGCGAATCTTTTTCCGACCGGAGCCCCATCCATCTTCGGGAGTGACACCGAAGTCCACTGAACACCGTCATGGGTGTAGAGCAGGGCGTTGGGCCTGCTGCGATCGACGAGGAACTCGTCACCGGAAGTTGTGTCGATGAGTTGCTGGCTACTGCACTGGTTGACCGAGTTGACGGCACCGGCGGCGCGCCACCGCGTCGTCCCCTTATCCGCATACGTGGTACCGACGAGCACGGACTGCTGCCACTGCGACATCCCGCACGCTCCCTGTGGAGCCTCGGGGCCAAAGATCACACAGGGCGCGCCGGCCGGACAGCGCAGCTGCCCGTCGGTCCACGAACGCCCACCGGTTGACGACGTCGCGGCGGCGAACGTGGCCGACTGCCCCGGCTTCAGGGGGAAGAAGTAGTTGGACGAGTAGAGCAACTCGACGCCGCTCGGACGCTCGACGAAACCGGCGAAGTCCGTCAGCGTGTAGCCCTTGGGCGGGGGCACGAACCGCCAACTTCTACCCATGTTCGTTGTCACGAGCGCAACCGAGTACGAAGGCGGAATCAGCCCACCATGAGCCGCTTGAAAATCGGCGTAGATGGTCTTTGGATGGGTTGGGTCCAGGGCGACGTCCCCGCACGTGGCGATTGTTCTCGAACTCCCCGGCGAACGCGACAGTGCTAGGTGGGAGTTGGTGAGCATCTGTCCTACGGGCTTGTCCGGAACGAGGGTCAACCGGCCCCCGCCCGTGGAGATCTCCACACCCGCCGGGGCGCACCACCCGAAGGTCGCACTCCTCGGCTGGGCGGCGATGGGACTTCCCCATCCGGAGGGCTGGATGAGCAGCGGTCGGATCACCCCCAGAGATGCCCAAGGAACCGCACGGCTGCGTGTCGCAGCGACTGACGGCGTGGCAGCAGTGACACTGACCCCGATCAGAGCAACGGCGTAAACGATGCGGCGAAGGGTGATCACGCTCCACTGTGGCATGTCGTTCTCGCCAGTGGTGGGTCAGGAATCGAGGAATACGTGGTCCCGCCAGGCTGGAATCGCCCGTGATGCTCCATCGGGCGAAATGGGCAATGGTGCCGACCAGGAACTCGATACGCGAACTTTCGCGAGCAGATGGCGTCTACTTACGCAAACACCCCATGGCGGGGTGTTTGCGTAACGCTAAATATCCCGCCGTGACCGGGGTCTGGCATTTGGGGCTTCCATCTCCCCTATACGATTTTGGCCGTCTTCATCACACGGTTGTTGATCGGCAGTGTTCTCCGCCTGCTCTTCCTTGTCGTGGCCACCCTCTTCTCGTACGAAGCCATTCAAACTCTCGTCGGTCGGCCCGAAGCCGAATGGGTCAGTCCGTTATGGGCCGAGGAGTGCAGCTGGAATTACGGCGATGCCGTCGGAACGCCGATACGCGTTCGGTCCGGTTGTAATGACCGCTGCATCGAGGAGATTGTCGCCAAGCTTCTCCTTTAACCAATGAAGGTGCCGCACGTCTTTCGTTGAGACCTCACCTGACAACTTGACCTCCAATGCAACAACCCTCCGATCGCGGCGTTCGAGAATCAGGTCAACCTCGTGCTCTCCTCTATGAATCCGCAAGTGGCCAACCCTCGCACCGAGGGCCTGCGCGAAGACTCGCACATCTAGTGTCACAAGGGATTCAAATAGATTCCCGAGAAGCGTCCCGTCGCGAATGATCTCAATCCCACCTTCGTCGCCCGCGAGAAGTGCGGCAGGCTCCAACCCAAGGAGCGTGACCGCGAGAGCGGGATCGACAAGGTGATGCTTTGGGGTTGACGCGAGCTCTGCGATGTGGTTGTTGGTCGGCGACCACGCGGGTACTGGATCGAGGATGAAGAGCGCTTCCAGCGCGTCGCGATATGGGCCGGTCGTCGTTCGGTTTGGCTTTTCGGTGTGGCCGCCGGTTGCGGCGTCTCGAATTGTCTCGTACGAGCTGACCGTGGCCGTTGCCGCAGCGTACGCATTCATCCAACGACGAAGGGCGACCGGGTTTCTCAGTCTTCGCCCAGTCACATCGGTGAAATCGTGGTCAATCACGCGATCGATGTAGCCACTGAGCTGGGCTTGCCGTGCGTGGTCCTTCAAGCGGCGCACATCGGGAAATCCTGAACGCGCAATCTCTTCCACGTAGTCGCTCAGGCGGATGGCGGATGAGCCAGTGATGGTCGGCTGCTTTCCGGTAAGTAGTTGGCCGAGGGAGACGGATGGGCTACCAACTCCTCGCTCAACGAGGGTCATCGGCCTCATCCGTACGCTCACAATCCTTCCAGCTCCACTGTGGGTGCCCGGGTGATGGGCAGACGCGGACCCGGTGAGGAAGAACTGTCCGGGAATGGCGCCGACGTTGACGGCGGCTCGAACGACACCCCAGGTCGCCGGTACGTGTTGCCACTCATCAACAAGGACAGCGTCCCCCGTCACTATTTGATCGGGATCGGCCTCGAGCAATTGGCGTGTGACCGGTTTCTCCAGAAGGAAGGCCTTGGCGACTCGCTGAGCGGCAGTAGTGCTCTTGCCAGTCGCTTTCGCACCCTCGAGCGAGATGGCGGAAATTCCACCGCTAATGAGGCTGTCCAGTTCGGCGTCCACCACTCGGCGTTGATACTCGGTCATTGGCACGGTCCTTTGTGAGTCGTTCTACACTACAACTTCGGGAATCGTGACTATACAACTTCGGGATAACGTACTACGCAATATCGGGCATCTCTACTGTACAACTTCGGTACTGAACCGCTGTGCCAAGGAGATCGTGGGGTTTCGCGCCCGATTGCCGATCGAGAGAGGCACGCCCTCTGCTCGTTCTCGACCGACTACGGCGATGATCGGCCCGCCGTCCAGGATCCCCGCTCGCCACGGCACCCAAGGGTTGCCGGCAGGCGACGATCGTCATCCCCGGACCCGTGCTGGCGAAGCTTCGTCAGCGCGACCCGTGGGGATCGCCCAAATGGATCGACTCCATCGCTCGACGCAGCGCCATCGAAGGCATCTTCGGGAACCTGCGCAGTCAGAGTACCCAGAACATCAAGCGCGGCTTCTGCCGCGTGGTCGGTCTCGTCAAGACGAGCTTGATGTTGACGTTCGAGGTGGTGGCAGCGAACATCCGTCTCGTGCGCAAGTGGGCCAAGCGCGTTGAACAGACCACAGACCCCCTGTGTGTAGCGTTCCCGCCCGACCACGGATTCGAGGAACTCGACGAGAACGGTGCGATCTGCCTCGCCGAGCCGTTCTGCTTCGACGACCCACCGGACGATCTCGCCGCCTAGGCGAGCAGTCTCCGCCAGTTAGTAGCCCGCGGGACGAGTCACGTCCCGCGGGCCTCTTTCGCTGCACCCAGTGCCCCGAGCGACTTGATGCACGTCTTCTCAACCGCGGTTGGGGTGCTCGGGAACTGACTTCGTCCCTCTCGGCCGACTTCGGGCTGCCCGCCCGGGACTTTCGTAAGCAGATGGGGTCCACTTTCGTAAACACCCCGTGGCGGAGGAGGTGGGATTTGAACCCACGGTAGGTTGCCCTACACACGATTTCCAATCGTGCCGATTCGGCCGCTCTCGCACTCCTCCAGCGACTCGTCGGTGCGACGAGTACCGAGAAAGGCTAGC
>JAJZSX010000089.1 GCA_021849435.1 Actinomycetes bacterium
AAGAGTGGGTCATGATCTCGTCAGTGTTGCCGGCCGCATCGTCGGTGCTGGTTGTCTGCGCTCACCCCGACGATGAGTCGTTCGGTCTGGGCGCGATACTGACGGCCTTCGTTGGTCAGGGTGCGCGCACGACGGTCCTCTGCTTCACCCGGGGTGAGGCTTCCACGTTGCACGCGACCGAGGGCGATCTCGCCACGGTGCGATCACGAGAGTTCGAACGGGCCGCCAGAGTGCTCGGGGTTTCGGGGTCCGAGATGCTGGACTACCCGGACGGTCATCTGGCCGATCGATCACCCTCGGAACTGACTGCGCACGTCGTTCGAATGGCGCACCAGGTGGGCGCCGACCTCCTGCTCACGTTCGACGAAGGTGGAATCACCGGTCACCCGGACCATCAACAGGCGACCCGAGTCGCGGTGATCGCGGCGGCGACCCTGGACGTTCCGGTGCTCGCGTGGGCTATTGCCGATGAGGTTGCGTCGGCGCTCAATAGTGAGTTCGATACCCAATTCCTCGGGCGGCGCGAGGACCAACTTGACTTTCGGGTTCCGATTGATCGAGTAATCCAGAGAGAGGCGATCGCGTGCCACGCGAGCCAGTCAGCGTCGAATCCAGTCTTGCGCCGTCGTCTTGAGTTGTCCGGACAGGTCGAGCCACTTCGCTGGCTCACCACGTCGCAGACGCTTTCGAGGAATCCGTAATGAAGTGCCAGCCATGACCACCGCCGGACCATCGGACGTCATCTACCTGGACCATAACGCCACCACCCCGGTCGCGCCCGAAGTCTTCGAGGCGATGCTGCCGTTCCTCAAGGAGCAGTATGGCAACCCCTCGAGTGACCATCCCCTCGGCCATCGCGCCCACGAGGCGGTCGAAGAAGCCCGCGAACAGGTCGCGTCGCTCATCGGCGCCGCACCCGACGAAATCGTGTTCACCTCCGGTGGTACGGAGTCGAACAACCTCGCCATCCGTGGCAGTACCGCAGTCGCGGACCCCGATCGCCGCCGAATCGTCACGTCGCAGGTCGAACATCCAGCGATCGGGCATCCGTGCGAGTACCTCGAAACCCAGGGGTGGACCGTGACTCGTCTGCCGGTCACAGGTAGCGGGAGTATCGACCTCGGAGTTCTCACTCAAGCCCTGGACACGGACGTGGTACTGCTGACCGTGATGCTGGCGCAGAACGAAACCGGAGCGATCATGCCCGTGGCCGCCGCTGCGTCCGCGGCGAGAAGGTTGGGGATCATCACCCACACCGACGCCGCCCAGGCCATAGGTAAGATTCAGGTCAACGTCGATACTCTCGGTATCGACCTGCTGTCGATCGCGGGTCACAAGTGTTACGCACCCAAGGGCGTCGGTGCGCTGTATGTCCGCAGCGGAACACCCCTCCAGCCACTGCTGCTCGGCGGCGACCAGGAACGGGGGCTTCGCCCCGGCACCGAGAACGTCGCGTACATCGTCGGTCTCGCCGCTGCGTGCCACCTTGCTCAAACGCGCCTCGACGCGGAGGGACAACGCCTGCGTGGTCTGCGCGATGCGTTGTGGCAGCAACTTCGAGGCGCCATCCCCGGGCTGGTTCGACACACGCCCGAGGACAACAGCCTGCCGAACACTTTGAATGTGTCATTCCCCGGCGTCCTCGGTCGCGACGTGCTGGCCAACGCCCAGCGCGTGGCCGCTTCCACTGGCTCGGCGTGTCACTCGGGACTGCACACACCCTCTGCCGTTCTGTGTGCCATGGGCGTGGCGCCAGATATTGCACTGGGTACCGTGAGGCTCTCGCTGGGACACGACAACACCCCTGGCGACATCGCCACGGCGGCCGACATCCTTATTAGGGCTTTCGAGACGACATTAACTGGCACTTCGAAGGTGAGTGGTGACACCTGAGAACCAGATCGTGATTGAAGTTCTCAGAATGAAGCGTCCCCAGAGAATCCGCGGGTACCAATCTTTTAGGCATCACAATTTGGAAAGGTGAGTCGATGAATGAGTATGCCGTCCGAGGGGGGTGGTTCAGTGACCAACAGTGAGTATCGAGACAAGCAAGCTCGCACGGGTGAGCGTTCTATGGGGTCAACTCGTCGATCTGCACTAATGGCTCCGCTCGGGATGCTCGGGTTGTTGGCCGTGCAGTTCCTGTTGGGTATAGCTATCAATCTGTACGTCCAGATTTCGTCAGCCGGTTTTGGAATGACGGAAATGATGCGTAGCGGACCACTGGTAATGGTCCACATGATGCTCGGGATGATGCTCGCACTTGGGGCGATGGTGGCGGTCGGAGTTGCGCTGCCGTACGGAAAGAGGGCAGCGGGCTGCGCCGCCGCCGCCCTTGGTGGCATCCTCGTCGCCGGGCTCGGAGGCCTACTTTTCCTCATGGATGGCCAAAGCAACGGGGCTTCCTATCTGATGGCCGTAGGCTTCCTCATCGCAATTGGTGGCTACGTGGCCCAAATCGTCGCCACGAGTTGATCAACTAACCCGGCTCCGGAATACTCCCTCCCATTAGGTCACGTTCAGCTGATCTCAGACCCCGCTGATCTCAGTGAAGAGTCACTCGAGAAGAATATGAACTACTACTATGAAGCGTAGTACATTATCCTTTCGACCGATCACGAGGATAGCTAGGGAGACAACGTGGGAAAACAGGCACGCCGGACTCGGGATCAGAGTAAACGAGCAGCGGCCGTAGAAGCGGCGATCCGTGCGAAGCGGCGTAGGCGCCAACGCCCGTATCGGATTGGTGCGGGCGTTGGGGCACTCGTGGCCCTAATCGTGCTCGTCGTAGCGATTTCGTCACGAGGGGGGACGAACGGGTTGCCCAAAGGCACCATGGTCTTCGCCGAAACGAATCATTCGCATGTGGTTGGGTCAGTCCACTACGACCGCACGCCACCCGCGGGCGGCCCTCACAGCGCGGAGTGGCTCAACTGCGGCGTCTACACCCAACCGGTACCCAATGAAAACGCCGTGCACGACTTGGAGCACGGCGCGGTGTGGATTACCTATCGTCCAAGCCTCTCACGGTTCGGGATCGCAGAACTGGTGCAGTTCGTAGTGAACCACTACGACGGTGCGCAGCGCTACATCACTCTTAGCCCTTATCCGGGCCTCCCCGCGCCGGTCGTCGCTTCGGTTTGGGGCGCACAAATCCGTTTGAATGGTCCGAACGACCCACGTCTCGCCGCATTCGTCGCACATTACATCGGAGGTAATCAAGGAGGTGAACAGGGCGCACCGTGCACGGGCGGGGTTGGTACGCCCGCCGCCTAACGATGATGTATTCCAACCTCGCGTTTCAGGAACCGTCCACAAACGCATCGCGGCAGCGTGACGGATAGGCGGTCCGCTCTGATGTTTATGTCACCCCGTTACTCGAGTGCGACAGTTGCCACACCACGGTCATTCTGCGCCTTTTCAACGACCCGAATGACTGTGGCTGGCATCGACGTGCGGCTGGTCGGGCCGAAGCAAAGGAACCTTATGCTGGCTCGTCTTTTCAGGATTCTTATGGTTCGCTGGGCGGCGCGCAATGAGATTTACTACAGTGCATAGTTGATGTCGTCGCTACTCCTACCCTTCTTAGCCATTGGCGCCGGCGTGATTTCGTTCAGTTCGCCTTGTTGTCTTCCGCTGTTGCCGGGCTACGTGTCGTACATCTCGGCACTGCCTACGTCGCAGTTGAGCGTGAGAGAAGCTCGCGCGACAACGTTGAAAGCCTCTTTGGCATTTGTCGCCGGTTTTACTTTGGTGTTCACCGCTCTCGGGGTCGCGTCAGCGTTCTTTGGGTCGTACGTCCTTCAAGTACTCCCCACCGTTGTTCGAGTTATGGGTGTAGGCATCATCGCGCTCGGTCTCTCCATGATGGGGCTTCTACGCATTCCGTTTCTCATGCGCGAGCGTCGATTTGATATGACCAGGCTGCCGCGCGGGACTCGAGGCGCATTTGGCGTGGGCGTCGTATTCGCTGCGGGCTGGACCCCGTGCATCGGACCAGTGCTCGCCGTTATCCTCGCGACGGCAGCCGGCACTAAAACGGTGGCGTGGGGTGCGCTGCTACTCATTTTGTACTCTTTGGGCTTGGGGTTGCCATTCATCGCGCTCGCCCTCGGGCTGGATCGCGCTCGACGATCGGTTGAGTGGTTGCGTCGACACGGACGTCACATCGAGGTGGTGGGTGGCGCTCTCATGGTGGCGGTCGGTGTTCTGTTTGTGACCGGGGCGTGGGAGGCGTGGTTTCGCCCGCTTCAGAGGATTTTCGCGCGATACGGTTGGCCTCCGGTCTAGTGGCGTATCCCATGAATGACTTTGGCGCGGGTAGCGATGGCAGACCCAGGTCGTTGGACCTTCGTATTAAGTGTCCTTCGACGGGATGCACCTTCGTGGGTGGGCAACGATGGCGGTGACGATGACGAATCGAGTTTCTGTTTCCCTCTGTTCGGTTCATCCGCTGACGCGAGTGTTGTTTCCATGAGTTCGTTTGATGATTCAGTCCGGGATGATGAACGAGGAATCAACGACGCGGTCGCTGGCCTCGCGCATCGTTCGACGTGGCGTAGTCGTGGCCCTAAGCGCCGTTTCGCTGTGCTCGGAATCGTTCTCGTGACGATCTTCGTCGTGGTTGCTCTCGTACAGGGTTTCGTGAGTTCACAGTCGAACACTCCGAGCGTGTTGGTGGGGCGAACCGATAAGTTGGCGCCAACGTTCACTCTCCCAAGTCTGTCCGGTGCGTCGCGGGAGGTCTCACTTAGCGCCTTCCGGGGTAAGCCTCTGGTCCTTAACTTCTGGGCGTCGTGGTGCGTGCCTTGTCGAACCGAGATGCCACTGCTCGAGCGGACGTATCGAGCAGAGAAGGGAAGGGTTCAATTTCTGGGAATCGACTCGAACGACACGCCGAGCGCGGGCCTCGCTTTCTACGATCATGTCCACGTTAACTACCCCGCCTTGTCGGATCCCAAGGGAACCATCGCGACTCGTTACGGTCTCTTCGGACTACCGACAACGGTGTTCATCTCATCGTCGGGAAGAATCATCGGGCGCTTTATCGGCCAACTTCACGCCAGCACTCTGCTCGCCGCCCTTAAGGAGGCGTTCCATGAATGAATCAACAAGACTCCAAAGTGTCAAGTGGCGTGCTGAGTCCGCGGGACAACGGTAATGACATCTATGGGACCAGAGGACGTCGGCGCCACAACCGCCGAGTCAGTCATCGAAGCAACTACTTACGTACGTCGCGGACCGGGCCGATCCCTGATGATCGCCATGGGGATCTTGGTCGTCGTGGCGGGGGTCTTCGCGTACGTCGCGTACGTTCATCGAGAGAATACAAACACGTTGATTCGCGTCACAGGTATTCCGCCCAGCGTCTCCACCCCATTGGCCAGTCTCATGGCGCTTTCACCAGTCCCCGTGAAGCCGGCCCCCGCCTTCACGCTCGTCGATCAGCATGGGCGCACTCTCTCACTCAGCAGTTTCAGAGGGCGGGTCGTCGTATTGGAGTTCATGGACACTCATTGCACTGATATTTGTCCAATCGTCTCCCAAGAGTTCATCGACGCGTATCACAATCTCGGGGCGGACGCGGCGCACGTGGTGTTCGTGGCGATCAATGTCAATAAGTATCACGCCCGCGTTGCAGACGTGGCTGCATTCTCAAACGAACACCAGTTGAACACGATCCCGTCCTGGCACTTCTTCACCGGATCGGTAGCCGCCTTAGGTTCGGTGTGGAAAGAGTACGGCATTGTGGTCCAAGCCCCTAGTCCCAATGCAGACATCATCCACTCGTCCTTCGTCTTTTTCATTGATCCCAATGGGAACGAGCGTTACCTCTCAAATCCAATGGACTATCACACGTCAACGGGGGTTGCCTACTTGCCGACGGGACAGTTGACTTCCTGGGGACAAGGCATTGCGCTGGTCGCACGTTCTCTCTCATTAAGTAGTTAATCCATGTCGCTACCGCCGGGTCAGCAATCCTTGTTCAACGCCAAATGCGGTCTAAGTCGTGGGTGAGCCTTTCTATTTAGTGCGCTTCGACGAAATGAGATAACTCCGTGAAGCGAACCGTAAGAGTAGCGTCGCTGAGCGCACTCGCTGTGGTCGTGGCGTTCTCTGTTCTCCTGGTGACTCGTCATCCTGTGAGTGAAGCCACTAACACGCCGAGCCCCTTGCTCGGAAAGATGGCGCCTCCATTGCGAGGTCACGAATTGGGTGGGGGAGACTTCAACTTGACCCAACATCGTGGTCAAGTGGTGGTCGTAAATTTTTGGGCGTCGTGGTGCGTGGCGTGCCAGCAAGAAGCACCCGCACTATCGACGTTCGCGTGGCAAGAGCGCCACCGCGGAGTTGTACTCATTGGCGTCGTCTTCAACGACACCCTGTCCGCAGCTCTCGTCTTCCAACGCCACTACGGATCCCTTTATCGATCACTCGTCGATCCGGGGGGAACCATGGCCAATAGTTACGGGGTATCGGCCCCACCGACGACGTTCGTGATTAATCCGTTCGGTCGGGTGATGGCCGAATTGATTGGTCCGGTGAATGCTCCCCAGTTGGAAAGCGTCGTGCGTCGGGTGCGCGGGTGACTGTGACGCTCTTTGAGACTCAGATATGTAAAGCCGCATGGGGATGGCTCACAACTTCTGGACGAGTGCTGCTCGCTGCCGCTCCCGACAATGGCAACCCCTTGATAACGTCCAAGTCCATCTTCTTGATACCGTTCACGTCTGCGATATCCACGACCTGCAAGTCTGGAGAGTCACGTTCAGCCCGGCGGCCCTCTCTGCACATGTGGTGATTCAAGCATCGCCCTAACCGTCGTGCCTCGATGACGGACATGGCTCGCACATCCTCGACGAACTCCAGTCGTGCCTCGCCGGGCACTTCGATGTCGAGCACAGCACGTTACACTTGGAGCCAACTGGACAGCTAGACGCCGAGGAAGGCATTAATGCCACGAAATAGCGTAAGACACTCCAACTCTACTCTTGCGCGTCGAGGTCTTGGCATCGAATATGTCACACTCGGGTGGACTGCCCTAGAAGCAATCGTGGCAATCGTCAGCGGCGTGATCGCAGCATCCATCGCACTAACCGCGTTTGGGATTGACTCAGGTATCGAACTGATCAGTGCCGGAATCGTTGCAGTTAGGCTACGATCCCTAATCGTCCAGGGCAAAGCCAACGAGGTGAAAGAACGTCGTGCTCTGCGAGTCGTCGCCGTGAGTTTCTACGTCCTGGCCCTGTACGTTCTCGTGGATGCCACGCTTGTCCTTACTCTCGGGGAGCATCCCGCCGTCAGCGTGGCCGGCATTGCCGTCACCGCTGCTGCCCTCATCGTTATGCCCACACTGGCAATCGCGAAACGTAGGATTGCTTTCCGTCTCGATGCCGACCGGCTGCCCGGACCTGCTGCCCTTCTACGGGCGGACGCAGCTGAGACAGCGCTGTGCGCCGTTCTCAGTGCCACTACCTTGATTGGTCTCGGTCTGAATGCGGGCTTCGGATGGTGGTGGGCCGACCCTGCGGTAAGCCTGGTTGTCGTTTACTTCGCGTTGAAGGAAGGGAGAGAAGCGTGGATGGGCGAACTGGTATGCGATGACGACTGATTGGTGGTTGAGACTCGTGTCTCGAGGCAACCGTGGTCAAGCCGGTATTGAATAGCTTAAGAAGTTTAGACAGCAGCGCCTCAAGGTACATCAGTTCTTGAGCCTCGTCGGGTCTCGCTATTCACGATTCGTAACTCAGCGCGCTGTCGGCTGGCGGCACTAACCAAGTTGAAGGCGACGCGTTTAACGGACGATGAACTTGGACCACATCCCCTGCTGGGCGTGTCCGGGCACCGGGCAGATGATGTAGTAAGTACCAGGTGACGGAGCCGCAAAACTGGTGCTCGTCGCGTACCAAAGGTTTCCCTGCGGCGCCGGAACGGGCATTACGAAGGCCCCATTGGCGGCCACTTGCCCGACCATCATCGCCATACGCGGGTAGGGTGGCGCCGCGGTGGTCAACTCGAAGCCGTGAGGATGGCCGGGATCGCCGTTGGCGAAGTCCACGGTAATCGTGGCCCTCGCGGGGACGCTCACGGTGGGTCCAACAATCCCGTCAATCTGCCAGTACATGCCGGGACGACTGCCGGGAGCTCCCAGGGCCACGAGGGTCACGTGTGCGCTGCGGTAATAGAGGGTATGGCCCTCGTGATGAACGCTACGGGCGATAGTAGCCGCAAGGGCCACCATGCGCCGTGCCGGCACAAACCCGCCCGTCGCCCCTCGGGCAATATCAGAGCCCCCGCCAGCCATTGCGCTTCCGGCTCCCATCATCCCTACTCCGGGATAGTTGGCGGTAGAGGACGTCATCGATCCGCCACCATCCGCTAGGAAAAATGCTGCGGTACCGCCAGCGCCGACAGCGAGGGTTAGCGTCGGGATGATGATCTTTGTCCAATTCATGTTGGTTCCTTAATGGTCGGTTGATCCTGGGCTGTGGTGAGTAGTGTTCTCGGGTACAGGGTGAGTGCGAGCAGCACGAAGAGGGGGCTGGAATTAGGGTCGGTGGAGTTTCCGGCGAAGACCCC
>JAJZSX010000090.1:0-4813 GCA_021849435.1 Actinomycetes bacterium
TCTTGCTGCCCACTTGCGGCACTCAGTTCTTCCACTTTGACGGCGAGTGGACCAAGGTGTACTCCGAAGATCTCAGTTCCGAGGAGCGCACCACGATCATCGCGAGTCTCCAGAGGGCGCTCGGGGAGTCCGGCATTACGGTCGAACGCGTCTGGGGCGAGGCGATTGAGGACCGTGGCAGTCAGATCACTCTCTCGGTGCTCGGTCAGGAGGCCCCCCTGGAGGCCAAGCGCGACTGGGACCCGGACTTTTCCAAGCGCCGCTCGATCATCGCCATCCTCGAGCCGTTGCTGCCCGACTTTGCCATCAACATGGGCGGGACCACGTCGATCGACGTGACGAAACCCGGCATCGACAAGGCCTACGGAATCAGGAAGCTCGTCGACCACCTGGGTATCTCGGTGGCCGAGATGCTCTTCGCCGGCGACGCGATCTTCGAGGGCGGCAACGACTATCCGGCCCAAGAGGCAGGCGTCGACTCGATCCTGGTGCGCGATCCGCGTGAGACCGCACGGGTGATCCAGACGGTGATTGCCTGCCTGGGCGACGGCACTACCCAGATCGTCTCACCCGGGAGGCCAACGTGAGCCACTTCATGATGCACCCCTTGGATCTCGTCATCTCGCCCGAAGCCGACAACGATTATGAGGTGGAGGGACTCCTCAACCCGGCCGCGGCGCGCGGACCCGATGGCGAGCTCTACCTCTTTCCCCGCATGGTGGCCAAGGGCAACTTTTCTCGTATTGGGATCATGCGGGTCCTCTTCGACGACGAGGGCAATCCCCGGGGCGTCGAGCGCCTGGGCGTGGCTCTCGAGCCAGAGGCGTCCTACGAATTGCGCTCGAACGGCGAGGGCGGTTGCGAAGATCCGCGCGTCACCTACGTCGAGCCCCTCCAGTGCTACCTGATGACCTACACCGCGTTCTCGCCCGTTGGTCCGCGCATTGCCCTCGCGGTCTCAGACGACCTCTTTACCTGGCGCCGTCTCGGACTGGCCACCTTCGAACCCTACGAGGGCATCGAGTTCGACGGCGTCGACAACAAGGACGCCACCGGCTTTCCCCGAGCGGTGCCTAACCCCGACGGGCGCTACGAGTTCGCGATTCTGCACCGCCCCCTCTTTCCCGGAACGCGACCCGAGGAGACCGTCGGGCTGGACGACCGCGACGTCGACCTGCACCGTGAGAGCATCTGGATCTCCTATACCCCGATGGAGCTCTCGGGAACGGATCCTCGCCAGCTTCGTCACTTCACGTCGCATCACCGACTCGCCGCACCGGTCTCGCCGTGGGAGAACCTCAAGATCGGTAGCGGCACGCCACCGGTGATGACGCGCCACGGCTGGCTGTTCATCTACCACGGCGTGAGCGAGAAGATCGAGTCCAGTGGGCAACCCCTTCTCACCTATCGCGCCGGCGTGATGGTTCTCTCCACCGAGTATCCCCAGGATTTGATCTACCGGTCCCACCGGCCCATCCTCGTGCCGCCGACGTCGAACGGTCCGCGCGCCACGGCGTCCAACGTCGTCTTTCCCACCGGGATTGACCGGCGTACCGATATCGACGAGCCCCATCGCTACGACGTCTATTACGGCGTCAACGACTTTCACATCGGTGTGGCCCGCCTCGACGTGCCCGAGGTCATCCCGCACCAACCTTTGAAGGACCCCTCGGGCGTGACACTCTAAATCGTCCGTCTCCACTGACAGCGCCGACGCGAAGGACCTACGTGATGGCGCGACGCTCGTCCGTTGCCGCGCAGGCGTCGGCAATGCCGTGGAGGTTGGTGACGTGTTGCTGGTCAACATCGCGGCCGAGCACTTCAGCCTCGGAGCACTACGTGGCACTGGCATGAGGGCGACCAGATCCTGCCGATCACGGAAGATTGAGGACTCCTGAGGGCTTGGGACGAGAGACGAGTGGCTTCGAGTGGGTGCGCGGTGGTCGAGACCGCGACGAACTTCTCAATCGCCGCGGTGAGTAGATTCCGATCATGATCGAGAGGAAGTCCTCTCGAGGGCCCGCAGCGACGTCGTCCAGGGTGGGGGGTGGGCTGGTGGCGCGGGGACGGGGTTTCGTGCGGCCGGCGGCATCGTGCTCCTCGTCGCGGGGCTGGCTCTCAGTTCGTGCACGAGCGCGACAGTGAAGACTGCCGCGATGGGTCCCGGGGCCGACCTCGCTCCCGCCACGATGACCACGACCACCACGACGCCGACGCTGGCGCCTGCGGCGCCGTTTGTCGATGGTCAAGTGCGCGCGTCGAAGAGGCCCTAAGGTGCGAGTCTCAGCAATATCGTGACGACGGTCGATCACACCAACGTCGGACCTCAAGCACCAACTCCGCCACGACCTTGCGCTACGCGCTCGCCCTCTCCAATCCCTCGCCTGCGACAATGATTCGGCACGCGTGCCCCAACTGTGCCGAATCGATCCTCACGACACCGCTGACATCTCCTTTGGCGATGTTGTCTCGCACGTATCAACCGAACTGTCACGCGGCCATCGCCGTGCGTCCAGGTCACAGCGAGACGTTCATCATGGAACCGCCGGCCGCGTCCGTCAGAGCTCGGAAGCGAAGTTCTCCTGGCGGCTTGATACCGGAATGGCCCCTACGCGGAACGGGCGTTGCGGATGTTCGCTAAGGGATGACTCGTCCAAGGTTCACATGGAAAAAGACAAAATTTCTCTTCTTTTCTCGCTTCGTGTCTCTAATACCCCCAGCAGGAACTTTCCACGTCGTTCACAGACAATTGCCAGATTCGCCGATGCGGCGTCGACGTGGGGCTCGTACTGTTGAGAGCGCAGTGCTAGCGAACAACCCACGGTTAGGAGATGGCACATGAGGGTCGGTCTCGTAGGTTTCGGTACTACCGGCACCGCGGTTGCCGCGGTCTTACTGAAGAACCCCGCGGTCTCGCTCGAGTGGGTGCTGCGCGAGAGCACGCGTCAGACGTCGCGCACAGCGCCAGACGTTCTCGGCATCGAGTGTCGCTCGCCCGGACGGATCATCAGTGCTTCACAGATCTCGGCCGAGGCGCTGCTCGATCAGTATCCGGTCGATGCCATCATCGACTTTTCGAGTGAGGACGGTCTCGACTTCTACGGCGAGGCCGCCGCCGCGCGACGGATCAACATTGTCTCGGCGATCTCGCACTACTCCCTCGCCAAGCAGCGAAAGATCGAGCGCCTGAGTCGACAGACCGCGATTCTGTGGTCGCCCAACATCACGGTGGGCATTAATTTCTTGATCCTGGCGGCCCAGACCCTGCGGCGCATCGCTCCCGGTACCGACGTGGAGGTGATCGAGGAGCACTTCAAAGATAAGCGCAGCGTCTCGGGAACAGCGAAGATCATCTCGGCTTCACTCGGCGTCGCCGAACAGGACATCAAGTCGATCCGTGCCGGTGGCATCATCGGGGTCCACGAAATCCTCTTCGGCATGCCGAACCAGACCATTCGCCTGCGTCACGAGTCCGTCTCGCGAGAGGCCTTCGGCAGCGGGGCCATGTTCGTCGCCGAACGCCTTGAGGGTAAGCCCCCTGGTCTCTACAAGATGGAGGATCTCCTCGTACCCTTCTTCGGTACCGGAACCTGGACGCCGAAGCCGACATGGCGCGAACGGATCTTTCGGGTGGGATCGCTCAGCTCGTCGCGCGCCAAGCGTCGGAACCAGATCGAGGTCGCCATCGATGCCCTCAGCCATCCCTCAACCGGAAACTTGCGAGTCGAGGACGTGGTTGCAGACCACGTCGTGCGCCGGCGCGATCCGTTGCGCTAGTGCGAGGGGCTACCACCTCGATTGACCTCGGCGCACGTCGAGTCGATCGACGTCATGAAATTCACGCAAGTTGCCTCGAGGTTTACCATTAGTGCGGTGAAAATCACGAGAAGTGATATGTAAAAGCCAATCGTGTGAATTCATAAAGAATTCGACGGAGCCCTCGTTCGTGTCGGCTAACATGGGATAGAACGAATAGATCAAAATAGTTGATCTGTCGTGCAGAGAATAGAGTATTCGTGGCAACAGGCACAGTGAAGTTTTTCAACGCTGACAAGGGATTTGGTTTCATCTCTCGTGAGCAGGGCGATGACGTTTTCGTACACTTCTCCAACATTCAGGGTGAAGGCTACAAGAACCTCGAAGAGGGTCAGCGGGTCGAATTTGACACCGCGCCCGGCAAGAAGGGCGAAGAAGCCCAGAACGTCCGCGTCATCTGATCCGATCTTTCGGCTCGTAGTTGACGCCGCGCGCGGCGACATTTCAAACGATGTGCGTCCATTGTGACGAGCATCGCGATAGCTAGCGTTGATCAATAGTTGAGTCACGCGCGGACTTCAAGACGACGTCGTTGCGACGCACGTCCTCGCGACGCCGGCATGGCCGACGGCGCGAGGACGGTGATCGCTAAACTCGATAGTGATTCCACGGCGTCTTGGTTCTAACGAGACGGCAGAGCGGCGTATCGGCCGGCCGGAGGTGGTGAGTATCGGGGATCAAAAGTCCGACGACCGCATCAGCGGAGCGAACGAACCCGGCTTTGCGCGCGAGTCCGTCCTGCCGCCGATCATTGGGTCGAACTCGCTGCGCGGGGTTCTGATTCCGGACGCCAGTCCGGTTGACGCCGCGGCGGCCTTCCCGCCCATCGCCGACTACGCGTTCCTGTCTGATTGCGAGACCAGTTGTCTCGTCGCGTCCTCGGGCGCGATCGAGTGGTTGTGTCTGCCCAATCCCCACGATCCCAGCCTGTTCGGTTCGGTGCTGGACCGGTCGGCGGGCTCGTTTCGCTTCGCCCCACCCGATCGCACGGTTCCCA
>JAJZSX010000090.1:4823-8558 GCA_021849435.1 Actinomycetes bacterium
GGGCACGATGGTGCTGGCGACGTCGTGGCAGACCCGCAGCGGCTGGTTACTCGTCCAGGACTTCTTGGCGGTGGGACCCTGGGAGAGATCGGCGCGCGCGGGAAACTATCGGCGCACCCCGCGCGACTCTGACGCGCGCCACGTGCTCGTGCGCATTGCGACGTGTGTACACGGCTCCGCCGATATCGAGCTCGACTGCGAGCCGTCTTTTGACTACGGACGTGACGACGCGCGCTGGTCTTACAGCGGCGAGACCTATTCCAGCGTGACGACCACTAACGCCGGACCGGTGTCACTGAATCTGAGCGGCAACATGCGCTTTGGCATTGAGGGCCGGATGATCCGGGCCCGTCAGCGCCTCTCAGAGGGCGAGTCGGCCTTCGTGGCGCTGTCGTGGTCGACGTCTGAGACGGCCGCGCCGAGTGATGTGGCCGATGCTCAGCGCTATCTCAGTGAGACCAGCCGGTACTGGAGAAACTGGCTCGACTCAGGGCGTTTTCCCGATCACCCCTGGCGTCCCTACCTTCAGCGAAGTGCCCTGACTCTGAAGGGCCTCACCTTCGCACCCACCGGAGCGCTGCTGGCGGCGTCGACGACATCGTTGCCGGAAAACCTGGGCGGGACGCGCAACTGGGACTATCGCTACACCTGGATCCGTGACACGGCGTTTGCCCTTCGCGCACTGCACGCGCTGGGCTACGTCAGCGAGGCCGATGACTTCTTCGATTTCTTGGGAGAGGCGCTCGAGCCGAGCACGGCACCGGGTGAGACGACGGGTCCGCCGGAGATTCACGTGCTCTATCCGGTGGACGGGTCGACCAGCGTGCCCGAGGTCGAACTCGACCACCTGACCGGCTATGCGGGGAGCCGACCGGTGCGTGACGGGAACGCGGCCTTCGGACAGACCCAGGTCGACATCTACGGGGCGATCGTGGACTGCGTCTTCGAGTACGCGCGCTCGCGCGGAGCGGTCAGTGAGCGGTCGTGGCGCATCGTCGTGCGATCGGTGGAAGCAGCCTTGGCTCGCTGGTCGGCGCCTGATCGAGGCATCTGGGAGGTGCGCGGCCGCGAGGAGCACTTCACCTTCTCGAAGCTGATGTGCTGGGTAGCGGCCGATCGTGGGGCGCGACTGGCGAGCATGCGCGGCGACGCGTCGCGAGCGGTGCGCTGGCGTGACGCGGCGAGCGTCATCCACGCTGACATCTGCGCCAACGGCGTGAACGGCGACGGCGTCTTCGTCCAGTCCTACGGATCCGACGTCCTTGATGCGTCGCTGCTGATGGTGCCCTTGCTCGGCTTCTTGCCCCTCGACGACGAACGCCTGCGAGCCACGGTCACGGCGATCGATGAACATCTAGCCGACGGCGCCTTTGTCTATCGCTACGAAACGCTGCACACCGATGACGGACTGGCCGGTGAACCCGAGCACACGTTCACCGCGTGCTCGTTCTGGCTCGTCTCGGCCTACGTGCTGATCGGCGAGTTGGATCTGGCCCGATTGCACTGTGAGAAGCTCATCGCCGCGGGTAGCCAGCTGGGACTCTACGCCGAGGAGATCGATCCCGCGTCGATTCGCCACTTCGGCAACTTTCCCCAGGCGCTGTCGCACCTGGCTCTCATCAACGCGGTCTTGCGCGTGGTGATCGCCGAGTCGGGAGGAGCGCCGTCACAGTTGGTCGACTACGTGCGCAGGAGCCCCCGATGAGTTCGTCGTCCAGAGGCCGGTCCAACCTGGTGATCGTGGCCAATCGTCTGCCGGTGCGCTACTCGCCAAGCGGTGACGCGGGGGAGTGGCTCACGAGTCCGGGGGGCCTCGTCTCGGCCTTGACGGCAGTCTTGAGAGAGTCCGAAGGGCTTTGGATAGGCTGGGCGGGCACCGCAGGACACGAGCCGCCACCCACGGACTACGAGGGGATCCCGCTACGGGCCGTCGAGATGAACGTCGAGGAGTACGAGAACTTCTACCTCGGATTCTCCAACGCGACGCTGTGGCCGCTCTATCACGACGCGATTCGCTACCCCGAGTTCCACCGCCAGTGGTGGCACGCCTACGAGGAGGTCAACCGGCGCTACGCGGCCGCGGCCGCCGAGGCGGCCGCCGAGGGGGCGATGGTATGGGTGCACGACTACCAGTTGCAGCTGGTGCCGGGGATGCTGCGCGCGCTGCGTCCGGACCTGCGCATCGGGTTCTTCCTGCACATCCCCTTTCCGGCGACCGAGCTCTTCACGCAGATGCCGTGGCGTCGCCAGATCCTCGAGGGGATCCTAGGCGCGGACCTGATCGGCTTCCAGGTGCACTCCGCGGCGCTCAACTTCTCGCGCGTGGCACGCCGACTCACCAGCGCGCAGAGTCACGGCATGCCGTTGCAACTCGTCTACGAGGGCCGCTCCGTGCAGGTCGGGGCGTTTCCCATCTCGATCGACAGCGCGCGCATCGTCGAGACGGCGGCCGAGCCCGCGATTCGTTCGCGCGCCAAGGAGATCCGCGCCGAGCTCGGCGACCCCGAGCTGGTACTGCTCGGCGTGGACCGCTTGGACTACACCAAAGGGATCCGTCAGCGGATCAAGGCGGTCTCCGAGCTGCACGCCGACGGGTACTTCGTGGCGGGCCGCGACGTCATGGTCCAGATCGCGGTGCCCAGTCGAGAGTCGGACCCCCACTACGACGAGGCGCGCAAGGAACTCGAGCAGTCCGTCAGCGAGGCCAACGGCGACCAGGGCTTGGTGGGACGGCCGATCATCCACTACCTGCATCAGAACGTGGATTTCGACGAGCTGGTTGCCCTCTACCTCGCCGCCGACATCATGCTGGTCACGCCCTTTCGCGACGGCATGAACCTCGTGGCTAAGGAGTACGTGATGAGCCGCACCGACTTGAGCGGGCGTCTCGTACTGAGCGAGTTCGCGGGGGCTGCGATCGAGCTGCGCGACGCTTTCTTGGTCAATCCCCACGACCTCGAGCACGTGAAGGAGGCCATTCGCACGGCCAAGGAGGTCAGCGAGAAAGAGGCCCGCAGCCGCATGGCGCGCATGCGTCGACGCATCCTTCGTCGCACCGTCTATGACTGGGCCAACTCGTTCCTCGCGGCTCTGGCAGCTCCTCACGACGAGACGCCTGACGTGGTGGACAACGGCTACAGCGGCGCCTAGCGCCTGCGAGCCCCTAAATCTCGAGAGCCAGCTCGGCGACGGAGCCGACAACGCGGGTGGGCCGATATGGGAGTTGGTCAATTTCCTGGCCGCCGGTCACGCCCGAGAGCACGAGGACGGTCTCGAGCCCGGCCTCGACGCCGGCGAGAATGTCGGTGTCCATGCGGTCGCCCACCATGATCGTGTTAGCGGAGTGCGCCCCGAGGATGGCGAGACCCTCGCGGATCATGACCGGATTAGGCTTTCCCACGTAGTAGGGCGCGACGCCAGTCGCTCGTTCGATCAGTCCGGCCATCGCCCCCACCCCTGGTAAGGACCCACGGGGACCAGGGCCACTCACCTCGTGATTGGTGGCGACGAAGCGGCTGCCGCGCTCGATCAGTCCGATGGCGGTGGAGAAGTCATTGAAGGAGTACTCCTGGGTCTCACCCAGGACGACGTAGTCGGGTGCATCGGCGTCTTCGCGGTATCCCACGTCGCGCAGTGCCTCGTGCATGCTGGGCTCGCCGATCACGAACGCGGTGCCACCGGGGCGCTGGGACGCGACGAAGCGGGCGGTGGCCAGGGCTGATGTCCACAACTGGT
>JAJZSX010000091.1 GCA_021849435.1 Actinomycetes bacterium
CATCTCTGGCAGCGTCATGGCCATTATCTCGAAGGCCTCGTAGAAGGGGTTACCGACGTAGGCGTGCACGGGTTCATCGACCACACTCTCTCGATAGCTGATTTCAATTTGAACTCTGTCAGGTTGGAATGTTGAGCCGCTGATTCGCACGTCATCAAAATCGAGGCTTCGAGCGCTGTCTGTCGCTGGCTCTCGTGGGTCGAATCGCACTATCTCGCCAACGCTGGCCTCTCGGATTGCTCGGATGACTTCGTCAGCGTCGAGCTTGTGTCGTGCGGGAGCATGACGAGTTGAGTCGGCATCCGAACTGAATCGGAGGAACCCATGGACGTGACGCAGAACAAATCCGCCCTTGAACACGAGCGCCCTCGGGAATGTCGCTGAGAGATGTCCGACGAGTGTGAGGAGAGCGAAATCTCGCGTTGCCACTTCTCTACTACCTGGCATTTCGCTTAGCAGATCGTCCAGCTGGTAGGCGCTTTCCCAAGAACGGATCGGTCCGCTCTTTTTGAGCCCACTGTTTCCGGCACCGTAATGGCGTTCACAATTACTCGCCACGTGGAGTCGAGGGATCCGTCGGTACGTCCTCCGCGTCGCAGGAGCGTCGGCGTCCTGCTCTTTCCAATCAGCTCGCGGAATGGTGCGGCGGCGTCCGACCCAAAGAGCCGATCTACTAAGAGACCGACGCGGCGCGCTGCGGCATTTGATTGAAAACGGCGCGCGGTGACGAAAAGACGCCCGAGGAATTCCGGATCGCGCTCTCCTAAGAGGCTTAACGCCGTCAGTACTTGTGAGAACGAGACGCCGTAACGAGTACTGGCCAGAGCATCTACAATTACGCGCTCGGGAGTCGCATAGTGAGGATGTCCCTTGCCTCCCCATATGTTCTTCTTGTCCGTTGGGAAGAAGTTGGCTCGCTCGCCCCGATACATGATTGGAGTCACTCGAGATGGTGCCAACACGGCGACAGAAAAGAAATGCTGGTCGGTGAGATTGTGGTATTCGAGCGCTCTTCCTCCGGTAATGAGGTAGGGCTGTGGAGCGACAACGTCGATAAGTTGGACGAGGCCTACGTTGATTCGGCCAGTGGTATCTGGCAATATGAGGAGATCTCTTCGGACCGCCGTGACCCGGCCAGCTTGCTCAAGTCTCCAGATGGCATCTTTCGTGCGGGAGCGACTGCCAGTGTACTGGTCCGCTATATCTAGATCCTGGGTTGGCGTGGCTATACCCGGCCGTCCAGCTAAGGTGGCGGCTCGGTGCAACTCGATAAGAACCCGATCTTCGATTGATGGCATGTACGTATTGTAACGAGATAATTGGTGATTAGTCAATTATCCTGTAGATTTGTGTACTATCAAGAATAGGCACAACTTCCCTTATGGATTTGAAGGTCGTCACAATGTTCCCATCCGAGTTTGATGTTCCGCGGCGCAATCCGCTCGGGCTTGTCGGCAAGGCCGCTTGTTCCGATCGTCAAATCCCGACGGGTCTGTTCACAAGATCGTCTGGGGAATCGTCTGCTCGACCCCCAATCGCAACTCAAACTCATCGCCCTCGGTCCCTCGAAATTGAATAGTGGCTTGACCTTGAAACGAGCCAGGGTCTAGCCAACTGTCGAGCCACGAATTCAAACGTGAGAGGACTTCTGTGGACGTTGGTGGACATTCCACTCCATCCAGCCAGTAAATTTGGACGTTGAGAGACGCCACTGGACGTTCTGGAAACACTCCCAAGATGCCCAGCGAGTCCGCGGCGGACGCCCACAGGAGAGCCCAGATGAGCGTCATCAGATGGTTCCCCGAGAAGTATGAGTCCGCGTTCGACATCGAGCTGCCGATCGGGGCTTCTGAGACGAAGGACGAGAGGGCCTGGTACCGGCTTCACGCGGACGATGAGATTGCCGTATCGGCACGCAGTTGGGGTGATGACGTCCCTGAAGGGATGGTGGTCGTCACTGTTGGTCGTGGCGGACGTGGTGAGCGTGGCCAGAACCTCAATTCAAGTCGCGACATCCTGGTTTCTAGCGACGACTACGCAAACCCGGAGTCACGTCAGCCGCTCGGCAAACACCATGGCTCGTTCATTGTTGATCCAAGCAAGAACTATGTCGACGTCACCCCACCGCCTAAGCCGCCGCAACCTCCCCTGCCTCGCTATCGCGAAATCAACACGTCGCATCTTGGTGTTGATGCACGCTTTCGAGCTGAACGAGATCTAAGGAGGGTGTACAACTTCGAAAATGCCCCCAGTCGTACACTTCGCGAAATCGTTGAAAGTGGTGGCGTCACCGGTAAGTCATCGATGATCGTGGCGCGCGGACGACGGATGTATTACCTACGCCACGCCGTGGAGGCCGAGGGGCAGCCACCAACCGAGTCCCCATACGCGCTTGAGGTCTCGAAGGCCACGTGGGACGCCATCGGCGCCCCCAGCAGCTAGAGACCACTCCGTGAAGGACTTTGGTGATGACACCAGATTTCTCCCATCTAAGAAGATATGGACATCAACGTGAATCGTCAGCCAAGGGGCCAGGCAACAGGCGGCCAGTTCTCTCCGGACGCGAATCCTGAGTGCACGCTTCAACTCGGCGCGGATGCCATCGAGGACGTGAAACTAGGCGACGCCGAACCTGTGTTGTCGGTCGGTCAGGTGCTGAAGTACGGCGCCAAGGTGGTCAAGTGGGTGGAACGCATCTACGAGGACAATGTCGTCGTCCAAGTGTGGCATCACGAATGGGGAGACGGCGATACCGACTGCGAGGGATGGGAGCCACGCACGATCGCACAGATTCTTCGTGGGCGGGACGTGCCCACGGTGACGATGGAGGACCTTCGCGATCTACTCGATGACGCTGACTTTCTTCAGGTGGCGATTCGCCCTGACATCTCCGACGAGCAGCTACTCGAGGCGATCAACTTGTACGCGCGACCGACGACGACCCGATGATCCAGCGACGCCAACCCAAGGGCACCGAAACGGGCGGCCAGTTTGCCCCGGACGTCAATCCCGAATCGACGGTGGTGCTCGATCAAGATCCTGGCGCAAAGGCTTCGACCCACAGGCCACTCACAGTGCAGAAGATCGCCTCCCTACTGCAGCCAGGGACCGTCATCGAATGCGTCGAGAACACGCACATCCCCAACACGGCTGGTGCGATCATCAAGATTATGAAGTCTGGCGCTAGGTCCTTCGAGGGAGGTGTGCTCGACCGCGGCGGCCGAAGGAATCTAGATGTAATGACCACGTAGGTCATTGACACGACTGATCGGTGCTTCACCCTTGAGGGCCGAGTGGCCTCGGTGGTGATTGTAGAGGTGCGGGAAGTCTGCGAAGGCGTCGACGCGTTCAGTCTCGGTTCCGTAGGGACGGACGTAGGCCCACTCTTCGAGCATGGTGCGGTTGAAGCGTTCGACCTTGCCGTTGGTCTGAGGTCGATAGGGGCGGGTCCAACGGTGCTTGACGTGCTCGCCCAGAGCGTCACGGAAGTCGAAGCTTCGATAACACCCACCGTTGTCAGTGAGGACCTCTCTCACCTCGACTCCGTGACCCGCGAACCAGTCCCGGGCGCTCAACCAGAAGGCCGCCGCCGTTGCCTTCCTCTCGTCGCCCAGAATCTCGGAGTAGGCGAGGCGGCTGTGGTCGTCGACGGCGGAGTGGATGAAGCCGTAACCCACTCGACCGGTCTTGTTCTGCGCCCGCTGGTTCTTGTGGCCCTCGACTCCGCCCAAGACCTTCCAGCCGCCACCGTCGGGGATGCGACCGAGTTTTTTCACGTCGACGTGGACCAGGTCGCCGGGTGCATCGCGTTCGTAGCGGCGAATCACGCGACCGGTGGGTCGGTCCATCCACTTCAGACGGTTGAGTCCGAGTCGGGTGAGGACCCGGTGCACCGTCGAGGGCGCGACGCCCAACCGGTAGCCAATGCGCGCCGGACCGAGCTTCAAGGTGGTGCGCAGTTCGCTGATCTGGGCCTCGATCTCGGATGAGGTCTGGTGCGGACAGTGCCGGGCGCGACTGGAGCGGTCGATGAGTCCGAGCTCACCCTCTTCGCACCAGCGACGCCACCACTTGTAGGCGGTGGGACGCGAGATGCCCATCTCGTGGGCCACGTGGGCGACCGGTCGTCCACCTTCGATCCTCATCACCAACGTGAGTCGGCCAATCGGGGTCAATCGAGCGTTAGCGTGCATTTGAGTCTCCTGGGAGTTAGTGGTTTCTGAACATCTCCACTCTGCCCCCAGGGGGCTCACCTAACAGTGCCTAACTGTTAACAACGCTCGTGGTCAATACAACTAGGCGGTGTCCCGTCGCGTGTACGAGTCGTTCGAGTGTCGGGACCGATGGTTCCCTGCGGCCGGACTCGTATGCACTGATCACGCTTTGGGCGACGCTCGCACGACGTTCAACATCGGACTGCGACAGCCGGGCGCTGACACGTGCTCGTTTCAGGAGATCTCCGGTTCTGCTGCCCTCCGGCTTCGCCATACGATTACACTAGTACGTATTGTCTATAAGCAGAAACCGAGATTAGAGAAGTTTCGGTTCTTATTGTGTGACTCAAGGTCCACCACGGGGTCGGCCGTCCCCTTCGTGCGCCGCATTGGGAACTGAGGCCCGCTGCGCGCTGTCGCCGCCGGCACGTTTTTCTGGCGCGTGGCGGCATCGGCCGCAACCGTTCCGTCTGAGGGACGACCCTACGCTTGGTGTGTGAGCCGTGCGTACACATGCGCGCAGTACAGCCAGTTGACCTTGCTCGTCTTCGTGGGAGTCTGCCTCGCACTGCACCCGGGGTTAGTGCTCAAGTGGAACGAAGCGGGATTGAGCAACTACGGCATTCACCTTCGCACCGCGATTCCCTACTCGCTCGCCTTCGCCGGCAGCGCGGCCCTCGCCGTGATGGCGGCGCACGCCACTCCCACAGATACGCGAGCGCGGATCGTCCTGCGCGCGATACTTCGCGCTTACGCACTCGTGAGCGTGCTCGCCCTTTTCAGCACGTACGGCTACACGCTCAACGCGACTCTGAAGCACATCCACATGGCGGCGGGCATCGCGGTCATGGTCTTTGAGCCGCTCGCTTCAATCTGGCTCTACCGACAACTCCGCGGGTTCCGCCACGACGCGCTCTGGCTAATCCTCGAGCTCGCGGGCCTGCTGCTTGCCGCGATCGATCTGATCGCCTTGCTGCACGTTCTCTTCCTCGCCCAGGCCCTGACCGGCGTCAGTTTCGGCGTTCTCCTTGTACACGCGACCCAGCGGATCGCAGTCCCCACCCTGAGGTGAGTCAGCTCGACGTCGCGCTGCGGCCAAAGCGCAGCACGCTCGCGAAGAGCGCCAGGTCGACGCACGCCAGTACGGCGATCGCGAAGGGGACGACCCGCACCCCCTGATGTGCGACGAGGAGGTCGATCGCCCCGGGACCGAGGATGCCGCCAGCCATGTTGAAGAGGATGAGCAGCGACATGCCGTCGCTGTCGTGGGGGGTGACGATCGAAAACCACATCAGGCCCATCGGAAAGACCGACGCCAGGATCATCCCTAGCGCGAGATAGCCGACCGGCGCGACGGCGCTCGAGGAGATGGACAGCCCCGCAATGATCGCGAGGATGAGGCTGCCGAGGACGACGGCCTGCGCCGAGAAGAGACGGTGTAAGACACCTCCTAGGGATCGAATCACGGTCATGCCGATCCAAAAGCCCGCGGTCACCACGATCGCCACGTGGTCGCTGTAGCCCGCGCCGTGCAACTGACTGGCCATCCACCCCGACGAGCTCGACTCGAGCGCTTCGTAGAACACATAGGCGACGATGAACGTCGCGAGAATCCGACGGCGTCTCGCGGCGTCGATACTCGAGCGCACGCGCGACTCTTCGCGATGCGGTCGCGCGTGCACTCCGCCGGTCGCGACTGCGAGCAGCGCGGAAAGGACGGCGAGCGTCGCGAAGACGCCGGGGTAGCGGGCGGGTTTGATGGCCGCGAGGACTAGCGGCGTGAAGATCGCCCCCACGCCGTAGGCGGCGTTGGCGACACTTAGGCGAACCGCGCGACCAACCTCGGGCGTACGCGCGAGCAACGTGTTGACCGTGATCGTGACCGCGCCGAAGCCGATCCCCAGGATGAAGATGCTCGCGAGGAGGAGACTCCAGCGCGTCGCGAATGACGCTCCGCCCGCGCCGAGGGCGATGACGAGCAAGGCAACGCGCAAGACCCTCCCGCCCGCGAGGCGCTTGACGCCGAGCCATCCGGGGACGACGCCCAGGAGAGCGCCGGCGAAGAAGACGCTGAGGATCCGGCCTGCGACGGCGGGCGAGATTTGGAACCGCTGCCCGAAAGTGATGAGCAGGGGGCCGAGTAACGACGCGTTCGCGCCGATGAGGATGAAGCTCAGCGCCGTCGCGGCGAATCCCGCGCGCGTCATGATGACAGTGGTGGGGGTTTCGAGGGCGGGGGGCGACGGATCCACGACGAGCGCGAGTCTAGGTAGCGCTGGCTCCTCGGGCGAAGCGAGACTCTCTACACTGCCTGCGTGACTCTTTCGTCCCACGGCGTGCGCGAGGCCATCTTGTCGGTTGACATCGGTGCGACCTCGATCAAGCTCTGCGTATTAGACGAGCGCGGTGAACTTGTCGAACCGCTGCAGACGGTGCCCACCCCCTACCCGTGTCCGCCGTCGCGCTTGATCGAGGTCATCGTCCGCCAGATCGATGAGCACGGCTGTGGCCGGATCGGCGTGGGCTTTCCGGGGGATATGGCCGAGGGCCGCGTGCTCGAGCCGGGCAATTTGGCGCGCGTGGGTGGAATCACGACACCAGTGGATCCGGACATCGAGAGCCAGTGGCGCGACTTCGATCTGCAGTCGGCGTTGCGCGTAGCGACCCAACGTGACGTTCGCGTCGTCAACGACGCCACGTTGGCGGCTTACGGCTGTACCGAGGGGCGCCACGTGGAACTAGTTTTCACACTAGGAACCGGCTTTGGCATCGCACTTGTCGTCGACGGACTTCCGGTGAAGATCCGCGACGTGGGCGCCGAGATGTTCGTCGACGGTGAAACCTACGACGAAGCCCTCGGTGAGCCGTCGCGGGCGGCCGACGCGGCTCGATGGTGCGAACGACTGCACCGGGCCGTAGCCGGCTTCTGCGCCGAGTTCTCCGCCGGCGTGATCCACTTTGCTGGGGGTAACGCCCGCCACGTCGACCCGTCGGGATTCGGTAACCTTGGCGTTCGCGTGGTGGTGAACGACAATCTGGCGACGATGCGCGGAGCCCTGCGACTCTTTCATATGGTGGACCAGTAGCGGGAACGGCGAGCGCGAAGAGCGCCGCTACGCTACGTGCATCTAATGAATCTGTGGTGGGATCCGATGACGACGTACTTCGAAGATGAGATCAGGTCCCAGGGCGCCGTATTGCGCGCACGCGCCGCGGCGGGAGCGACGCAGGCCGAACGTGTCGCTGGTTCGTGGGCATCGGTCACTCACGCTCTGGTCGCCGCGCGCGGCTCGTCAGACAACGCCGCGCGCTACTTCCAATACCTGGCGGGTCAGGAGTGCGGACTCCTCGTCGCCCTTGCCGCCCCATCGCTCTTCGAAGGTGTGAGTCCGATACGACTCGCTGGCGCGGGCGTGCTCGCCATCTCCCAGTCGGGCCTATCGCCGGGGATGGGCGAGGTCATCGCCGCGGCACGTGCGCAGGGGCGGCCCAGCGCCGCACTGACCAATGATCCCGACTCGCCGCTCGGTCGCGCGGCGGAACTCACGATTGATCTTGCGGCCGGGCCGGAGAGGGCGATCGCCTCCACCAAGACCTTCTCGGCCACCTGGCATGCCCTCAGTCAGCTGGTCGGCGCTCTTCGGCGCGCCCCCCTGGAGGGCATTGACGACCTGGCCGACGCCGTCGACGTCGTCGTCGACTGGACTCTCGGCGCGTCGCTGCCGGTGGATCTGCTCGACGTGCCGCGCGGCCTCACGTTCCTCGGTCGCGGCGTGGGCTACGCGGCGGCCAGCGAGGTCGCCCTCAAGGTTCGCGAGGTCACGGGGGTGCGCGCCGAGGCGTTCTCCGTCGCCGACTTCCTCCACGGACCGATCGGCGCCGATGGCGAAGCTACGGCGACGATACTCGTGGTCACCGACGAGGTCAGTGACGCCATCGCTGACGAGGTGCTCTCGACGAGCCGACGTCTGGGCGCGGCGACCGTCGTGATCCGCCCCCCGAGTCGCCGCAGCCTCGCCGCTGACGCCGAGATCGTGCTGCCCGGCGCGAGCGCCAATTGGTCCACTGGATTGTTCGGGGTCATCCTCGGTCAGGTGCTCGCCCTTCGCCTGGGGCAGCGCCGGGGCCGGGCGATCGACACCTCACCGGTGCTTAACAAGGTCACCCTCAGCGCCTGATGCCACCGCGCGACCGCACCCCGATGGTGAGAGGTGAGAATAGTTCGCGCCGATTTAACAGGTTTTGTTAAATTCTCTCACTTTTGGGTTGCTAGATGTTAAGAGTTC
>JAJZSX010000092.1 GCA_021849435.1 Actinomycetes bacterium
TGAGCTCTGAAAACTGTTGATCAGCCAGATGACCGTCCGGGTAGTCCAACAACTGGAACTTCGACACCCCGAGGACCGTGGCGGCCCTCGCGAACTCCAGCGACCGCACGGTGGCGAGGTCGTCATCGTTGACGTGCAATGTGGACGCTTCGCCTCGTGTGAAGCAGAGCACACTCGTGCGCGCACCCTGATTGACGAACGCCGTCAGTACCGCGCCGAGGCCGAACGACTCATCGTCGGGGTGAGCGCAGACAACCAGCACCGACGATGCGGCGGGCAACACTGACGAAATCATGACCCACTCTTTTCAATCGTGGTCACCTGGAACGCACCGAGCGCGGGCGCCAGACGGCCCAGTCGCTCGAACATCGGTCCGAGAGTCCGTAACCCGACGAACGCCCCTGGCGCGTAGATGGCCGCCCTGATCGAGACGCGACCGAACGGACGCGCCAGGGTGAACAGGCTCGCCCGGGAGAGGAAATGCACTCCGGACCAAGGGGCGCGCCGTAGCCGGCGCCGCCACCGCAGCCCCCAAGGACTTCGAGGATTGAGCGATCCGACGATGATGCGACCTCCGGGACGAGTCACTCGGGCCAGTTCGGCGAACACCGCACTGAGATCGTCGGCGAACTCGCACAACGTCACCGCGACGACGCGGTCGAACGTTGCGTCTCGAGCGGGGATCCGGTGGGCGTCGCCGAGGACGAGACGTCCACGCGTCCGCGTTGAAGCGATCTCGAGCATCGCGGGGTCGAGGTCGAGACCAACGACAGTGGCGCCCGACGTCTCCAATAGCGACGTGAGTCGCCCCGTCCCGCACCCTACGTCGAGGACGGACAGGTTACTCGACAAGAGACCCAACGCCTCCAGCACGACGCCCGATTCGATGTCGAACGAGTACCGCCCCCACGGGCTATCGAACCAACGGTCATAGGTAGCGGCGTCGAGACGTTGCGCACGCACCTCAGCTCTTGGCGTTCTCACCGTGCTCATGGCCGAGCCCAAAGTGCGAAGTGCTCAAAAATCCACTTCCCAACTCGCCTAGGTACGACGAGACTCCGGCCGTTCATCACTCGACCCTCTCTCGCACGGAAGTTGCCCGTGACTCGGCCCAACGCTCAGTCGCCCATCTCGATGAAACACGCGAAGTCATAGCCATCTCCTCATGACGTTGTACTCGAACGCCACTTTGGCCAGGTGGTGGCGACGTGACGGAGTTCGAAGAGTTACCTGCGGCGCAGGCTCGGCGTAGAAGTCACCCGTGCCGAAGCCAGCCTTCCCGGAACCAACCTCGACGAAGCATCCGCCGTGTCCGTCGAACGTGGCCGCCGCAGCCCGACCATGAATGGTGGCGACAATGTTGTCGGCGACGACAAGAGCCTGTGCGTGTGCGAACACCCCCGCCCGCGGCAGGGGCTTTCCAATACTCAGCGGGAGTTGGACGTTGTCCCCGATTGCGTACACTCCGGGGAACGCAGTCGCCAGCGTGTGGCGGTCAGCCTCAATCCAGCCCACTGGCGAGGCGAGCGACGATGCGCCGACCACGGCCGGCACTTTGATGGACGGCATGTACACCAGTAGATCGAACGCTTCGGACTGAGCGTCGGCGAACTCGGCGCTGCCCGGCTCGACCGAAACGATCTGATGCGACGGTCGGTAGTCGATGCCGCGAGATGCCAAGATCCCCGTCACCGCCGCCGAGACGTTGGCGCCCGCCACGCCCATAGGTCCTGGCTCGGCGGAGTGCAGTGCGACCTCCACGTTCGCGCGAACACCGTTACGACGAAGCATGTCGTCGATCAGTAGCGCCGCCTCGTAGGGAGCGGCGGGACACCGGTAGAGCGGAGCCGCAGTGACGAGTAGGACCCGTCCGCGAGTCATGGCGTCGATCGCCGGCTCGAGTTGCTGCGCTCCCGCCAAGGTCGCAAAGGTCGTACCGACTTCCGACAGGCCCGGGACTGCGTCCGTGGCGTAGTCCGCCCCGAGTGACACCACGAGATAGTCGGCGGTGATCCGCTCTCCATTGACGATCACCGTACGGTTGGCCGCATCAATCGCCTCGATATCGCCAATGACGACCTCGATACCGCGACGTTCCAGTGAACTCAGCGGTTTGGTGACCTGACTAACTCGGCGCTGCCCGGACATCACCCAGAGGTAGGAGGCGGCGAACGAGAACTCGGGTTCTCTGTTGACGAGAATCACCCGGTGCTTTCGATCCAGACGTCGACGAAGCCGGTTGGCGGCGGCGACTCCACCTACGCCGCCGCCGAGTACGACCACCGTCTGGCTGGAGTCAGGACCCGCCACTAGAAGACCAGCACCTTGTCCGCGTCCACCGTTTCTTGCGTCAACTCATCCATGGTGCTGCGACTCGCGCCGTCCAACAGATCCGCTTGGGTGAGCCCGCGCGCGTCCATGCACGTGCCACACACCAGCACCTTCGCGCCCTTGCGCGCCACGCTCGCCAACATCCGCTCCACGTTGTAGTAACCGTTCGGCGTCTGCTGGCCCGACTTGGCGGCACTGGCCGAGTCACCCAACAAGAAGACCGACAACTCGACCTGCTCGTGCTTGGCCTGAAGGTTCATTGCCAAGCGCAGCCCGTTGTAGACACGCTCCGTACCGTACGGGGGGTCATTGAGGACTATCAGGATTTTCATTATTTCTTGCCTTTCATTTCAACGTGTTTGCTGATCGAGGAACGTTTTGAATGCGACGTCGCGCCAGTAGTGCTTACGGTATTGAATCTGGTGGCACGCCAATCCAGGGGTCCCTCGGCGAAGCGGTACGCCTGCAGCCCCGCGGCTCGAAGCTGCACGACCGCCTCAGCAGCCATCACGCAGTAGGGACCACGGCAGTACGCCACGACCGACGTGTCCGAGTCCAATTCGCCGAGTCGATGCGACAATTCGTCAAGCGGGATGCTGAGCGCACCCGGAAGATGGCCCGCCTCGAATTCCAACTGCGGACGCACGTCGATGACGACGACCTCGCCGGCCCGACTTCGAGAGAGCAGCTCTTCGAGCCCGACCGATTCAGCGCCGTCAACCTCTCCGAAGAACGCCTCCGCCAACTGACCCACTTCCGCGATGCGCGATTCCGCGAGTCTTCGCAGCCCGAGATACCCCGCGATCACCGACTCGTCAGCCACCCGGTAGACCACGTGCGAACCTTCACGGCGCGACAGCACCATTCCGGCCTGACGCAGTATTTGAAGATGCCTTGAGGTATTGGCAACCGTCATCGAGGTCGCAGCCGCGATCGACTCGACGGAGCGATCGGCCTGGGCCAGTAGATCGATGATCTCCACCCTCTTCGGACTGTCGAATGCCGTTCCGACACGAGCGAGCTGTTCGAAGATCGCACTCTTGAAATCTCGTCCGTTCATCTGTGCTCCATTCAAGTTCTCAATTGACTGTTATAACACTACAGCAGAAGCTGGTCCGAGCGACGTGTGCACGCCAACCCGCTGGAAAGTGCAGTCAGTCGCCCACCCACGGCTTTTGAATTTCGCCGTTCGCAAGAGCCCGACCGATGGCTGAGATTTCGCCACGGGCAAACTCGTGGAACAGGGCTCACCAGACTGACGAGCTGACGAGAGCTACGTCCCAAAGGGCGAGTTGGCGTTGGCGAGGGAGGCCAACTGAAAGTGATACATCCAGAGGTCCGTGGAGATGACGCCACGTCATCTGGCTGAAGAGGCGGCCGGCCCGATGGGATAACGATGTCGAAGACCACCTCGACTACGCCCGAGGTCGTCCAATGCCCGCGAGTGGGAGCGAGCTGTCGCCCAGCCACAACGGAGTGATTTGCACCAGCGTGCCTGTCTCCTCGGCTTGAATCATCTTGTCGTGTCCAATGTAGATACCCTCGTGTGCATCGCCGTGATAGCCGTAAAAGAGAATGTCGCCCGGCTGAATGTCGAAGAGCGGCACCCTTACGGTGTCAAAGAACTGAGAGCCCGAGTAGTGGGGCAAGAAGATTCCCGCCGCCTCGTAGGCGAGCATGATGAGGCCCGAACAGTCCACACCCGAACGCGACGCTCCGCCCCAGACGTAGGGAATCCCAATGAGACTGAGGGCCGCACGAATGGCGATATTGGCGCGCGAGTCGGGCGGCGGGGCCCGGAATCCCTTTTGGGGTCTGGCTGTCCGTAGCGCTCCAGCCGCCGCAGCCGCCGCAGCCGCCTGTCGTTGTTGAAAATACTCCGCGATCTTCCCCTTCACCTGCGCAAGTTCGTGCTGCAAGGATCTCTCCAAACTCTGGGCGACGAGAAAGGCCTTCTTCGCCGTGGCGGCCTCGCCCACCGCTCGGCGGCGTTCACCGGCGAGTATCGAGCGCTCTTGGGTCAACAAGATCTTGTAGTTCTTGAGGCGCGCCACCGTGGTGCCGACGTCGCCCTCGGCGAATTGGTTGTAGATGTTGGTGGCCTCCGACTTAGTGGCGCTCGAAGAGAAGAGCGGATTGTTGCTCTGCGCCGAACCGTTATTAACGTAGGCGAAGATCGCGTCGGCTCGAAGTTGAGCGTTGTCCTTCAGAACGTATTGCTCAATACCGCCCACCACATTCTTGGCGTAGATGATCTCGTTCTTGATCTTGTTCAACTTGATCTGGGCCAAGTCGTACTTCTCACCGAGCACATTGACGCGACCATAGATCGACTGGGTCTGCCTATAGAGAACGGCGGCCGTGACCCGCTCGGCGGTGATCCCGGACGCTGCGGCGGGGTGCGATGAAACCACCTCAGTGCTGGTGCACGCTGCGGCTGTGGCTAGAACGGACACGGTCCATCGGGTCCACTTCAGATTGCCTAGCGACCGTCGCGCCGGATGGTGTTCGACACTTGTCATTTCAAGAGGCTAACGACCTCGTGCGGACGGACTGGGTCGCGTTGTTGCAATTTCGTTGCACACAACGTGATCAGAGGCGTGAAATTTTGCAATGACTGCCCACCGATTCATCGAGGAGAGGCATTGACGACCCGGAGACTCAGCTCACCGTGACACCAGAGACTCTTGAAACTTCATCGATTGTTTCCACTTCACGACACCCAGCGCATCGGACCACTTCCTGGTGCGAAACTCATCACCCCGCGAGAAGGTACCGACTTAAGGTGGTCCTCAACGCATTCGTGCACGCACGAATTCCAGAGTGAACGAGGTGTGTGAGTTTTCCGAGTACAAGTGTACGAGTCGGACATCTCGAATCACCTCCACGACGCGACCAGCGTCGTCGTCATCGTGAATGCGTGCTTTGTTCAGAAGCCATTGGATTCATCACTCACATTTTTGATGCGTCGCTTCGACCGAGAACCTTTCATCGAAGGCGGCAAGCAGAAGATATCAAGACCGTTGAGAAGCATTGATGAATCGTCGCCCGGAGAGTTTTCGCTCAAGCCTTACATTGAACCATTGAGTCGTTGGTCAAGGTAACTAGGCTGAATGAATGATTCACGTGCGTCGCTGGGGCACGACTCGATTAACTTCCCTTCTCGTTGCTGCAGCCTTCGTATTTGCCAGCACGCTCACACCCATGACCGCCCAGGGCGCCACCATCGCCCAGACCAAAGCCGAAATTGCCCAACTATCCATCAGCCTCGCACGGCAAGAACAACTCAGTGAGACCATGGGCAACCAGTACGACGCCGAACAGGCGAAGCTCCAGTCCATCAGAGCCAGCATCGTCACTCTTGACACGCAGGAGGTGCGCTCGCGCGCGGCCGTGTCGGTGGCCTCCAAGGCACTTGTCACGGCCGTCGTACGCGCCTACGTTCTGGGAGTGGCCGACGCGCAGATTCTCTCGCTCTTCAACCAAAACGTCACCGAGAGTGACGCACGTCAGGTCTATGAAGATCAGGTCATTGGCAATCTCACCACGTTGAAGAAGACATACGAAAAGCAAAAGAGATCCCTCGACAGCACCATCGCCCAGGTCGCGCTGCAGCGATCTAAGGCGCAGCGGCGCACCAACGAGATGCAATTACTGCTCGCGCAAAATGTCCGTCTTGAGAACAGCACCCGGGCCACGTTGGCCGTGGTGACCCAGACGCTGAAGGGGCAGATCATCGCCTATGAAATCACGATGGGCGTGGTGGCCGCCAAGGCGCGAAACTCGGCGGGCGAAGAACAGGCGGTGGCGGCCGCGGCGGCCGTCGGTGGTACCGCCGCCGCTAACAAAGTCCTCGCCGCGATAGCGGCGGCGGCGCCCCCAGCCATCACCGAAGTCGCCGGTAGCGCCCAGGGTGATCGGGCCCTGAAGTTCGCCGAGTCACAGATTGGCGTGCCCTACGTATGGGGTGGTGAAACACCAGGGGTGGGCTTTGATTGTTCGGGGCTCGTGCAATGGGCCTGGGCTAAAGCTGGCATAACTATCGCTCGCACGACCTATACACAGTGGCCAGCACTGCATCACGTGTCGCTCAGTGCACTTCAACCCGGAGATTTGCTCTACTACTACAACCTTGATGGTGATCATGAAGTCGACCACGTCGTGATGTACGCCGGCAGCGGCCCCTGGGGAAAAAGCACCATAATCGACTCGGCGCACACTGGTACAAACGTGAGCTTCGCACCCCTCTTCACCTTTGGGCTCATTGGTGCGGCACGGCCCTAACGGCCGGGAAAGAATCTGACGATCAGGCTCACTATCTCCAACCGCGTCAACAATTTCGCGACGAGTCGCAATGGTCGCGGTGGCGTTACTCTGGGCAACCGAGATATCTGCTCGTTCCTGGTGGCCCTATGGTCGATCAGTGAGTGGAGATCGGCGTACGTCGACTCTCGGTCGGTAGTTCGTTGACGCAGACTGCGTACGGAGCGTTCTTCAACGCTGCGACACGTCTCCAAGATACGGGCACCCTCGACATTGAGGGCCCCTACCTCAGCCCAGAAATGGCTAACGGAACTTTCTTGGCATCGCCCCGCTGAGACGGTGGCTTCCTTTGCCCTCATTCCCACGGCACGCCTTCGTGGATACTCCGCGTCGACCAGTAGAACCATCATCAGGCCGAGTCAATACACCGGGTAGGTCACTCTCTCCCTATTCCTTCGCGACTCAGGATCTGACTGGGACAACGGTGCTGGGCATCCAAGAGGAAAGCAACGATGGCCGGCGCCGCTGGGAGGAAGGCTTCCATCGAGGCGTGCGTGGCCTCGGGGAGAGTCAGCAACTGGGCGCGGCCGCGCGACGCACGTTCGAGGAGGATCGCGTCCGTCGGTGCAACAACTTCGTCGCGACCTCCGTGGATAAGAAGGACCGGAACACGAAGGCGCGCAATCGTCGTAACGGGGGCGAACGCGTCGAACGGAAGGCCAATCGTACGCTCGATACCCCGCAAGACGAGCGAGATGACCGGCCTCGGCATGCCCCGAGCGCGCATGGCGGCCCGCATGAATGTTCCGGGATGAGCCATCGCGGCGATGCTGACGACCGCCGCGACGCGCGCGTCACGACTGGCGACGAGTAACGCCGCTCCGGCGCCGACGGAGTGCCCGACCAGCGCGACGCATTCAGGCTCGACTCGTGGATCGGCGCGCAGCCAGCGAAGTCCGGCCTCGACGTCTTCGGCGAAGCGGGGCATCGATGCGAACCGGTCGTCGTCGCTGCGACCGTGGCCGCGAGCGTCAAGGAAGAGCGCGTGCATGCCAGCGGCCTGCAAGAGTGGCGCAATTGGCAGCATCAAATTTGCGGCGCCGTTCCATCCGTGGATGACGAGCACGGTCGGGCGTGGTCGGTCGTCCATTTCACAAGCGACAAACCATCCTCTGAGCGTGCGGCCGTTCGATCCAGGAATCGTGACGTCGTCGGCAATCAGTTCGAAGTCCGCAGGCCCGAGGTCAACTGCGGCCCGTCGGACACGAAAGATTCGAGCGAGAACCCGAGGCAAGGCGAGCCAAATAGCCACAACGGATATCACTCCAACAGCCGCGAACGGCCGAACAGTGCGTGTCCGCGCCGATATCACGACGAGGTGGCGCCCGTCGCACCAACCGCTTCGCAAGGCAATACCAATTTCACGCTTCCGTTCCACTCGTTTCGGTGCCACGCCGGGCATTCGAAGGACAATGAGCAGTTGTCGCGAAGTCTTGGAGTTCGTAACCTACCCGTAGATCCATAGTGCTTGTATCGTATCGGCGTCTGCTAGATCACCCGATGGCGTCATGAGGCTCCCCGATGCAGAGGTCCAATTCCTGGCCGTCAGCCCCTCGAAATTGAATAGTGGCTCGACCTTGAAACGAGCCCGGGTCTAGCCAATTGTCGAGCCACGAATTCAAACATGAGAGGACGTCTGTGGACGTTGGTGGACGTTGCACTTCGTCCGGCCAGCAAATCTGGACGCTGAGAAACGTCCCTGGACATTCTGGAAACACTCCCAAGGTGCCGGGATCGAGACCCGGGCGGCCCACTAAATCGGGTGTATTAGTTCGGTACCTACTGGACGAATTGCCTTCGAGACCTCCTTTACGGACCTTCGACACCCGCTTGA
>JAJZSX010000093.1:0-3593 GCA_021849435.1 Actinomycetes bacterium
TTGGTGCCGCCTACTCGACGCGCCTCCTCCAGTGAGTAGCCACGTCCCACGAACTTGGTGGGGGCGAGGAACGCGGGATCATTTACGTCGACGATTGTACGGGTGAGGACCGCCACCACCGGACGCGCGAGGGAGTTGCCGAGGGCCTGGACAAGCCAATAGCCGATCATGCCCTGGGTCTGGGCGCCGAGGACATCAAAGGGGAACGGGCGACTGAGGGCGGGGTCATTTGCGCTCTCAAGCGCCAGCATGCCCACCTGGGGGCCGTTGCCGTGGGTGACAATCAGGTCGTTGTTCTCACCGATGCGAGCCAGCTGCTCGACGGCGTCGACAACGTGGTGCTGTTGGATCTCGGCGGCGGGCCGCTCGCCACGCTGCAAGAGCGCGTTGCCGCCGAGGGCGGCGACGACGCGAATTTCAGGCCCCCGTCAACGTCGCGACCATGATCGCCTTGATCGTGTGCAGACGGTTCTCCGCCTGGTCAAAGACGATCGAGGCATTCGATTCGAAGACCTCGTCGGTCACCTCGAGGGCGCTGACGCCGTAGCGATCGTTCAGTTCGACACCCACCTCGGTGTCGATATTGTGCAGCGCCGGCAGGCAGTGCAGGAACGCCACGTCCGGATTGCCTGAGGCCGCCAGCAGGTCGCCGTTCACCTGGTAGGCGAGCAAGAGCGAGATCCGCTCGGCCCAAGCATCCATCGACTCGCCCATCGAGACCCAGACGTCGGTGTAGATGAAGTCAGCGCCGGCGACCGCCTCGGGGGCGCTCTCGGTCAGCACGATCCGCGCGCCCGAGCGTGTGGCCAGCCCCCGTGCGAGCTGTTGCACCTCCTCGCTGGGCTGCAGGGACGACGGGGCCCCAATCCTCACCTCGAGTCCCACCAGCGCCGCGGCGCAGAGCAGAGAGTTGGCGGTATTGTTTCGTGCGTCGCCGACGTAGGTGAGGACCACGTCCTCCAGGGGCTTGGTCGTGTGATCGCGGATGGTGAGCATGTCGGCCAGCAACTGAGTCGGGTGCCACTGATCAGTGAGACCGTTCCAGACCGGCACGCCAGCGAAGCTTGAGAGGAGTTCGACGTCGCGGTGAGCGAATCCTCGGAACTCGATGCCGTCGAACATGCGGCCCAACACCCGTGCGGTGTCCTTCACGGTCTCTTTGTAGCCCAGTTGAGACTCGCCCGGACCCATGTAGGTGACGTGCGCTCCCTCGTCGTGGGCGGCCACCTCGAAGGCCGACCGGGTGCGCGTGGAGGACTTCTCAAAGATGAGGGCAATGTTCTTGTTGCGCAAGTGCGGCTCAGCGATGCCCAATTGCTTCTCGCGGCGTAGCCGCTCGCTGAGATCGAGCAGACCGATGAACTCTTCCTTCGTGAGGTCGTCGTCGCGCAGGAGGCTGCGGCCCGTGAGTCCCAGTGCGGCGGTCATACTCACGCGCTCTCCCGTTCGATGGGACAGGTCATGCAGCGAGGACCACCCCTCCCCCGGCCGAGTTCGCTACCAGCGATCGTGACGACTTCGATGCCGTTCTTTCGCAGCATCGTGTTGGTCGCGACGTTGCGGTCGTATCCGACGACGACCCCGGGGGCCACGGCGAGGAAGTTTGTTCCGTCATCCCACTGCTCGCGCTCGGCGGCACGAACGTCCTCGTCGGTCGTGAGGACGTTCACGCGATCCACCTTCAAGACCTGGGCCAGGGTCTCCCAGAGGTCTTCGTTGCGCATCACGTTAAGGGTCCCGGGCTCGTCGCCCGCGACAATCTGCCAGCTGCGAAGGTTGGCGTCGAAGTAGGGGTAGAGCACGAACGTCGACCGGTCGATCATGGTCATGGCCGTGTCGAGGTGCATGAAGGCGTGGCTGCGCGGTAGCTCGATGGCGATGACGCGCGAGGCATGTCCCGTCTCGAATAACCGGCGCGCCAGGATTTCGACTGCGACCGCCGTCGTGCGCTCACCCATGCCGACCATGACGGTGCGGTGACCGAGGACGTGCACGTCGCCACCCTCGATGGTCGCGCCGTGACCAATCTCGTCGGCGTCGAGCAGGACGTCGAACTTCTCGTCTCGAAAGAGCGGGTGATAGAGGTAGACCGCTCGCGTGTGCAGGGACTCGCGTCGGCGGGCGGCCTTGGCCATGGGGTTGATCGTGACGCCCCCGTAGATCCAGCTGGAGTTGTCGCGCTGGAACATCGTGTTCGGCAGAGGGGTCAGGATGAAGTCATCGGCGCGCAGCTGGTCCCACGAGAGGCTCCTCGCGTGAAGCGGCGCCAGATCGGCCTTCAAGATACCGCCGACGAGGAACTGCGCCAGCCTCTCGCCATCGAGGTCGTCGAGGAGCTGGCGCACCGGCTTGACTAACGACGGGCCGATCTGGTCGTCGGTGCAAAGCGCGTCGAGAATGAAGGCTCGGCCCGTCTCGAGGGACAAGACCTCAGCCAGTAGCTCGCCGAACAGATGCACGGTGACGCCCTTGTCGCGCAGCGCCTGGGCGAAGGCGTCGTGCTCCTCGCGCGCCTTCTTCGCCCAGAGGACGTCGTCGAACAAAAGACCCCGGATGTTCGACGGCGTGAGCCTCGAGAGCTCGAGCCCGGGTCGATGCACGATCGCCTGCCGGAGCGGTCCCACTTCAGAGTCAACGTGGAGCGTCATTATCCATTCCTCTCGTCATCGATTCTCTCGGCACCTACTCGGACTTCGGTGCCGTCGCGGGACGGACGTCCGTGCTCGCCATAACCTCGGCGTGCCAGGCCGCTGGGACCTCATCGGGCAGGTCGACGGGCAGGGGGACCTCGCCGAGACCCTGACGACGAGCGTTCAAGAACGCGTAGAGGACGAGTCCCGCGAGCAAAACCACGAGCGCCTGGTAGACGACCTGATAGCCCGAGGCGAAGGTCACCCACATCGAGAAGAGCACGCCGGCACCCGCCACGCTGAGATCACGCGCCAGCTGCCAACCGTGCACGTGGCGCCGCTTCGAGACGAGGAACGTCAACTGGGCGATGGCGGAGAAGAAGTAGGGAATTGCGACCGTCACGACGCTGAGGTCCACGAGGTACGTGAAGACCGTCAACCCCGAGCTCATCGAGTAGCGCCAGAGCATCAACAGCGACGGCAGCGCGGTACCCACCAGGATGCCGAACCACGCCGTGCCTCGCTTGTCGGACCACGCGAAGGGGCGCGGGAAGAGATCATCCTGGGCGATGGCCCGCGAGGTCTCGGTGACGACCAAGGTCCAGGCAATCAACGCCCCGAGTCCGGAGACCACCGCGACACCCGCGACGAATTGGCCGGCCCACGCACTGTTCGGGAACATCGTCTGGAAGGCATTCACGAAGGGCGATCCGGTGTTGACGAGGGTGTGGTGACTCACGAGGCCCATCACCGCGGCCGTGACCAGCACATAGAGGCCCGCGCTGGTGACGGTGCCGATGAGTGACGCGCGCAGCACGTTGGTGCGTGGATCCCTCACCCGCTTGGCCGTGATGGCCGTTGCGAGAGTCCTGCAGGGCCCTTCGCGAAATAGCGACAAGAAACCGTCGTTCCCGTGAAGGAGGCACCCGAAGTACTGTCCTGCAGGGCCCTTCGCGAAATAGC
>JAJZSX010000093.1:3603-8396 GCA_021849435.1 Actinomycetes bacterium
GATGGCCGCGGCCTCGACGCCAATGAAGGAGAAGAGTGCGACGCCCGCGGCGATGCCGATGCCGTTGTAGAGGCTGCCGCCTGACGCGTTGAAGGGCCCGAAGTTCGCCTTGGCGACGAAGAACCAGCCGACGACGCCGACGAAGAGAAGTGGAAGAAACTTCAACACGACGGTGGTGTTCTGGAACCACGCCATCTGACGCACGCCGACCAGGTTGATGATCGCCGGAATCCACAGACCGACCATGGCGATGCTCCAGTTCAACAGGCTGCTCGGGTGCGAGACCTTGAACAGGGCGTCGACGTAGAAGACCCACGATGACACGATCGCCGCGTTGCCAGCCCAGGACTGGATCCAGTAGCACCATCCCACGAGATAGCCGGCGAAGTCACCGAACTCGTGACGGGCGTACGCGTAGACGCCGCCGTCGCTGTTGGGCACGCGCCTCGTGAGCTGGCCGAATAAGACGGCGAGCAGCATCGCACCCACCGCGATCACGGCCAGCACGGCGATACCCATGGTGCCAGCGCCGGCGAGGACTGCAGGCATGGTGAAGACGCCGGTGCCAACGATGCTGCCGATCACCAGGGCCGTGGCGGAACTGAGCCCGAGGGCGTGGATCTTCTTCTGGCTCCTCTCCGAGAGTTCACCGGTGGCCGAAACATCCTTCGCGGACGGGGGATTGAGAACAGACATACTGCCTCCTTGATTGCCACAACTTCGACGGCCCCTCATATCGATTGTCCTACCAGTGGTAGCCGTCAATCCTCAAAAAGTAGGGCACAAAGTCCCGTCCTCGTACTTATACATGACCCGACGAATTATCAATCACTTCACGTTCATAGAGACGCCTGCCTCCTCGTTATTTTCCGAAGAGCCCAGCAATGGACCGAATGGTCATCGCTCGAGCTCGCGCTCGTGCACCGTCATTTTTGCAATCACTTTGGCGCCGCGAGTTTGCGACGGTTCGTGCACAGTGGAAACGTCGAGCAGGCGAGAAACGAACCGAACCGGCCCTTTTGTAGGACCATCGTGCCTTTGCCACAGTCGCATAGTTCCACCGGGTTGGCCTCGTTACCGCTAAGGGAAACGAGAGGGTTCTTAAGGAGTTCGACGACGAAGGGGGACATGCTGTCTGGCGGCGCGATGAGTACTACCTCACGACGTGCTCGGGTCAGCGCGACATAGAGAAGACGGCGTTCTTCGGCGTGCGCGAAAGTTTCGGAAACTGGCATCGCCAATCGGAGAACCACGTCGTCTCTGATGTTGCTCGGAATCCCGTAGGTACCGGTTGTCATTCCCGGGACGACCACGTAATCGGCCTCCAGGCCCTTGGACCCGTGCATGGTTCTGAAGGTGACATCCAGGTGTTTTGGAAGACGTCTCGGGAGAACGTCTCGTTGATGGCTGTAGCGGCCAAGCACATGGACACTGACCGTCCCCGAAGAACCAGCGATCACACTGCCCTCGCTAACGCCAGCGGACAGCCTTTCGAGGTATTCGGTTACGGCACGGAGGTCATCAGAAGCTCGTACGACTGAGACCGATCCAACTGAGTCCGCATTTGCGGCCCGCATCGGCTTATCGAACTGGCTCGGATTCTTCGAGACGAAAGTTCGTGCTACGTCGCAAATTGTCTGGGCGCATCGAAACGTCGTTGTCAACGCCAGTTGTTGCCCGCGACCGAACCACTCTTCAAACCTGGTCATCATCGATAAATCGGCACCGGCGAAGCGGTTGATCGATTGCCAGTCGTCGCCTACGGCCAACAGGAAACGCCCTCGCTCTTTGACGAGACCCCGAACGAGCCGCGCACGCGCATGACTCGCGTCCTGGAACTCATCGACCATGATGAGGTCGTACGGACAGTCAGCCCTCGCAGTTTCGAGATGATCGGCGGCCTGGACGAGCATGTCCTCAAAGTCGACGCTGTGATCCTCAGCGAGTCGTTTTTCCCACTCCGCGTGGATCTGCCAATACAGGCCGAGGAATAAGTTGGTTCGAAATCCGCTGAGCCTCGCCATATCCGAGGTAAGGCGGTGCTCGATATCCTCGGCCGTCAGCGAGTTCGATTTGACGTGGGCCATGAATGTCCGAACCAAACGCGCAAGTTCCTCATGCTTCATAGGCTTCACGAACTCATCTTTGATCCGCCGATCTGGATTCCAATCGAAGGTCACGCCGAGGTCCTTCAACTCCGCTTCAAGTTTCGCTAAACCATCGCCATACATCACGTCGGCAAACGTGGACTCCACGAGCTTGGTCCCGTACTGGGCGTGCAGGCGACGCTTCCACCGCATGCTCTCTGCGTACCCAGCGAACTCCGCGGGTGGTTGACCATCTCGATCAATGCCCCAGTGTTCGTGCCACACATCAACTGACGGATAATAGAAATCCGGCCGGTACTCCGAGTGATTCGCGTCTGCGGTTTCGTGAACGTAGGTTCGCTCGTAAGTGAAATCAACGCCGTTCAAGTACAGAAAGTCAGCGATCAAGCGCTCACCGTGACTCTTCACTATCTTGCCCGAGAATGTCTTGTAACCCGTCGCTCGAGTGGATCTGTTGTAGCCATCGGGCGCCTTTTCATCAAGATCCGTCGGAGCGTTCGCAAAGAGCAGACGATAGAGATCCCAGTGACTGCGAAAGGACGCCGAGCTGTCCCGTAGTTCGTCGACGATGCGCATAATCATTTCAACGTCCTGGCCGTGATCTAGCCACGGTGCCAAGCGTGGTTTCTGACCGGTGGCTTGCCCAATCACGCTCAGCCCAAAGGAGTGGAACGTCGTGGCACGAATACCTGTCGAGTCAATCCCCGCCTTCGCGAAGCGTTCAGACACTCGAACTTGCAACTCGGTCGCTGCGGCCTTATTGAAGGCCAGCAAGAGAATCCGGTCCGGCGCGATGAAGCCCCGACTCACGGCGTACGCGGCGCGGGCCACCATCACCGAGGTCTTACCCGAGCCCGCCGCGGCAAGCACTTGAACACGATTGTCGAAACATACGACCGCGCGAGCCTGTTCATCAGTCAGCGGGCTCTTCTCGATGGCGTCGAAGAAGGTGCGGCGTGTCTCGAGCTCAGCGGCCATGATTTTTTCGTTGGCCTCGACGACCAGTGCTGGAATATCAGCGTCAAGAAAGCCGGCCGCCTCAAGTTGCTCTTTATCAAATAGTGATTCACACCCCGAAGCACGGATCTTGGTGAGGAGGTGCCGTTCAGGACACTTGGCAACAAGCTCATCAGTCTCTTCCCTCGCGATCCAATGCCGTTCGATCTGCCTCGCACCTAGATAGTGGTTGACGGCAGCCTGCCACTTGCCGGCTTCATCGACAGCCTCGGCGAACGTAAGTTGGTGAAGGGCAGCCGCAAGTACCGTTGCCTCACTTTTCTTTAGACCACTGAGGCGCGCGAGCGGAGCCCCCTCTTCGTAGAGGTAGAACCGGAATCTCCGTCGCCGTAGAGTCAGTAGAGAAGCTTCACTCCCACGCGCCGTGATGTCGTCAGACGGCAACGTGATATCTACCTGAGTTCCGACGAAAGTGATTCGCCAGTCTTTGCCGAACCACTCACCGTTACTCACCGGGTTCTCCATGCGCGACGTCGTTGTGCCAAGACATTGTTGCACCTTGCGGAATTTGCTACACCCTCGATGGACCTTCGAAATGTGGACCGAGTTGACGGACCAATGATGTCCAGCGGCCATGCTGAACACTCGTGCGGAAAATTTGGCGCGTTCATGGTCTCTCTCGAAATTCGATAGGTGTATGCATCTTGACTCGTAAATGCATCCGGAAGGCCCGAGTTCCGAGCCAAATCTATAATCACCACACTCAATTGATTGACTAACACCGACGTCAACAACGCATTCGCCTCCAGTCCCGCCCACACTGATGTTTGTAACAAACCTCTTGGACACCTTTTCACTGCAACGTGACACCTCGCGATACGCCATGGCCAGCGGTGATTACCGGAGATTCGGTAATTCCGCAACGTCTTGAAACACGACCGCGAGAGAAATGTCAGAGGCTGGGCCATCATTGAGCGGGTTCAACTTCGGTGGCCACAGTGCAGCTCACTCATGTAATTCAGGTAAGTACCGGATATTTCTGACTTGGCGCAATTCGTACAGAGGAATTACTTTCCGACTTTCGCGTGATAAATCAGTCCCGGCACGTATTTTGGGCTGATGACTAGCGATCCCCCGACTGGATCACATCGATCACAAGTCGGACGCGTCGTCGCCGTCATCGTCATGGGGCTCGCGTTCTACATCGTGTTGCCCGCGATGGTACGCGTTGTCTCTTCGTGGCCCCGCCTCCTTACGCTTGAACCCTGGTGGCTACTTCTCGCACTGATCGCCGAAACGGCGAGCTTTCTTTGTTCGATGGCGCTGCTTCGCCTAATCCTTCGAACCAAGAGTTGGTTTCCGGTGATCACGTCGACACTCGCCGGCAATTCTGTAACCAACACGTTGCCGGGCGGGGACGCAGTTGGCGCTAGCGTCCAGTTCCGCATGCTCGCCACAGCGGGCATCGATTCAGTCCAAGCGGCAAGCAGTCTCGCGATCACGTCGATCATCGGTGTCGCCGGTCTCCTATCGCTACCAATTTTCGCATTACCGGTCGTCTTCGGGGGTGTCTCGACTAGTCCCGGACTGGTCCGCGCCGGCGAGCTCGGCATCATCGGTTTCATCCTCATCATGATGCTCAGCGTGGTGCTGCTCACCACCAATCGCACGCTGATCCTTACCGGCCGCGTGGTCCAATGGCTGTTGAACAAGATCCCGCGACGCGAG
>JAJZSX010000094.1 GCA_021849435.1 Actinomycetes bacterium
AAAAAGCGCACCGGCGGTCGTGATCTCATGGAGCGTGGCGAGTGTGATCCCCGTGTTCAGCGAGCCCATCGCGAACGCCCACCACGTCTCGGTCTCGGGTGCGAGCCAGGACTTTCGCACGGTGGGCAGCGCCGCCACCTGGTCGGCCACGACGAAGGAGACCAGCGCGATGGTGGGCGCGTTCACGAGCGCCCAGAAGGCAATACCCGCGAGAGAAATCACCGCACACACGATGTCGAAGGTGGTCAGGCGCCACACGCCGTGGTGGTGGCGAAACGACGCGGTGACCACGAGGATCGGTCCCAGCCCGAGCATGAGCGTCATCCCGGCGGCCAGGCCCACGTGCTGCTTGATCTCCACGGCGAAGGCGAGCACTCCCTCGAGCGCCCACAGTCCCCACGTCACCCGGTTAGGCGTCGTCACTCCACGCAAGGTGTCACGGATGTAGCCGGCCACGCCCACGAGCGACAAAACCATCGCGAGGTAGACGAAGCGCGGATCGATCACGCCACCCAGTCTGCCCCCGCCACGGTCCGAGCGGTGCGAAAGGCCCCGATTGGTAACCTCGGCGTTCGTGGACGCTCGGGAGTTTCTCGCACTGGAACGAGCAAGCGAAACCACGTGGCGCTTTCACGTGACCGAACGCCTGATCACTCCCGGGCAGTTCCTCTTCGGCGGCTGCGGGCTCGCCGCGGGCCTCGTCGCCCTCGAGGAAGCGTCTAAGCGCCCCACCGTCTGGGGCAGTGCGCAGTACCTGTCTCACGCCCCGTTGGGCAGTGAGGTCACCGTCTCGACCGAGCTCGTGGTCGTCGGACACAATGTCACCCAGGCGCGCGCGATCGCGCGCAGTGGGGGCTGCGAGATCCTAACGGTCAACGCGGCGCTCGGGACCGGAACCTTAAGTAGCGACCGGCCCTGGGTGGAGATGCCCAGTGTTCCCGCGCCCGAGGACTGTCCGCCGCGCCAGCTGCCGCGCGGCATGGGCGAGTCGATCTTCGAGCACGTCGACGCTCGAGTCGCCCTGGGTGCGCCCTTTGAGAAGTTGGACGGCACGCCAGGACCAGCCCACTCGGGGATCTGGGCACGCGTTCCCGGCCACTTCGAACCCTCGGCGGCAACGCTGGCGATCTTTGGCGATTACGTCTCCGGCGGCGCCAGTCAGCCGATGGGGCGGCGCACTATGGGCCGCAGCCTCGACAACACCCTGCGCATCGCAACGCTCGAGCCCACCGAGTGGGTTCTGTGCGACATCCACATGCACGCCCTGGCCAATGGATTCGGCCAGGGAACGGCGTTCCTCTGGAGCGAACGCGGCACCCTGCTTGCCACCGCCAGCCAATCCATCGTCGCCCGCTTCTGGGATCCGGCCCCCGAGGACCTCTCGTCGGGAAGGTAGACTGGTCCGCCTGGGGCTATAGCTCAGTCGGTTAGAGCGCGTCACTGATAATGACGAGGTCGTAAGTTCGATTCTTACTAGCCCCACCACGAGGCATTTGGACAAATGCCATTCGACGATTCGGATAAACGTTCGGACAGAGTTGGCCCGCGGCATGGCCCATCGCGGTCAATTCGCCAGTGTCTCGCCGAGGTAGGAGACGGGGCGTGAGTATTAAGGGCGCGACGTTACTCAATCAGATCCTTCACTTTTTTAGTTTGGCCCGCTGATCCGAAGACTCCTTCCCCCATGGCCCAGGCACTTTGGCGAGGGGCCATGCAGGCATCACGGATCTCGGACTACGCCCTCAGCGATCAGCTTCAACTTCTCGACACGCAAGGACGAGTCTTCTCGAAGTAGCTCCCATTCGGCGGTTGTTTCGAAGCCGTGTCTGACGTATAGGTCTCTCGCCGAGTGATTGCCTTCCGTGACGTGCAGGTAGACGTGGCGCCCATCGTGTTGAGCCGAGTCGATCAACTCGCGGAGAATCAATCCTCCGTAGCCTCGACCCCGAGCGTCGGGAGCGGTCCACATGCCCCACACCATCGCCCACGTCTCACCCAAGGGCGCGAAGAGGCCCCCCATCGCGACAGGACGATCGTCCTCGTAGAGCACGATCGTGGGTCCGGGCCCATCGGCGCGCGCCTTCCACTCGGTCTCGCTGAGTTGCGCAACTTCTTCAAGTTTTGCCCCGAAGGCGTCCGGAGAATCGGACAGGGCGAGCAATCTGATCGACCTGAACGTCTCCCACTCTTGGGCGGAGATCACGTGAGACCAGACGTGCAATGCAGTCCTCCTTCACTTGGCGGCAGGTTACAACGACCTCAGAACTTTTAGGGACAGGGTATTGGGCGACATATCCGTCGACTTCACACGGACGTGGCCGCCGAACAACGCGGTACGGATGGCCGTCGGGACCAGGCTGACCCGCCATCGCACGTGGCGACGTGGGCTGTCGCTGATGAAGTAACGCCACACGGGTGGTGACCATTTCGAATTTTATTGGTGAAGTGACTCGTCGCCGTAGACTGACCTGCTATCTCTGAACAGGTGATTTGGCCATTGTCCGAATCCCCCACCACAGAGACGGTCAATCCAGGACCAGTCTGATTTCGAAACGTCTTAATCGGGTGCCATAGCCCAATGTCAGGATACGCACGAACGCGGACTACGAAATGACCAGGATGGTCTCTAGTACCGAGGTGGGCCGGTCGCCACGTAGTCGTACACGTCCGCGAAGTCCAGATCGAAGGGTCCCGGACCTGTGAGGAACCACGTCACCCCCGCGCTGGCCCACTCTTCGTATCGCTCGTCCGCCCGATAGACAAGATGCTCATCGCGCTGACCCCAGACCGCGATGTCAAAGTGGTCCACGTCGGCGCCGGCCTCACCGAGTCGGATCCTCACTTCCCCGACCTGGGCGGGCTCGCTGATCTGGATGACCATCATCCCGTCGTGGCGCGCGGCGCGCCGGATAGGACCGAGGTGCGGCCAGCGACCGGCGGTCCACGTCGGGATTCCCGCGGGGCGCAGGGCGGTGGGTCGATACGCAACGCCCCGAGCAGTCACGAACTCCCCGTCGACGTCCACGAGCTCGCCACGCACCAGGCCGGAGAAGACCCTCAAGCCCTCGTCGAGCGCACGAGCGCGTGCTGCGAGGTCGGTCAGCTCTCCGAAGCAGGCGAGATCGCCCTCCGGGTAGTCGTCCCCGAGACCGAAACCCATGACGAGACGCCCGCCTGAGAGGTGGTCGAGGGTGATCGCCTGACGAGCCACAACCTGGGGTCGGCGACGAATTAGCGGGGTTACCATAGGACCCACCACGATCCGCGACGTTCGCGCTGCCATCACCGCGAGACAGGCGTAGGCATCGGCGATCTCGTGCACCGGGGCCGCGTAGCGAAGGTGGTCCCAGACGAAGAATCCGTCCCAGCCCGACTCCTCCGCCAGCACCGCGAGCTCGCCCATGCGGGCGGCGTCGGCGAGTCCGTCGAAGGGAGGAAGGAAGAGCCCGTGTTTCATGTCACCTCCGATTCTCGTCTTGCCCCGAGTCGTCGCACCCTCAGTGCGTGTCAGTCACTCGTTCTCGCTCCGTCGAATCGCCGCCAGTGTCCCTCGGAGACCACCTCGACGACATCGCCGTTCACCTTGATGGCGCTCTGGTCGTCAATCGCGTACGTCGGTACCGGCACCCCCGCCACCCACTTCTCGACGTTCTCCATCGAGCTGTCCTCGAAGTTCTGGTCCGGGTGGTCGAGGTGCACGCACAGCGCGAAGTCGACGAAACCCAATGACTTCTCGCCCCCCTTCGCCATATCGCTGCCAGCAGGAACGAACTCGCGGTTGAAATCGATGTCGACGTTGTAAAGCGACATCGCGATACTGCCCGCACTCACCCCGACGTAAACCAGCGACTCCAGAGACGGCAAGAGGTCGGCGAGTCCGGACTCGCGCATCCAGTGACACAGGTACAAGACGTTGCCACCCCAGACGAGCAGTGCGTCGGTGTCTTGGATGACGGGAACCCAGCTCTCTCGTTGGATACTCGGCAACGCCGTGAGTTCGAGAACGCCCATCGACTTCCAACCCAGATCAGTGAGTGGGCTCTTCGCAGTTCCGCGCATCGCGTTCCAGGCCATCATGCTGCCGCCAGGAAACGGATAGATCCCGGTGGGAACGAACAGAGCGCTGGACTCGGACACCGGCTTACCCAGAAGCTCAACCAGCGCCTCATGAATGCTCGAATTCGTGATGCCGCCCGAAGTGAGTAGGAACTTCATGTCGTCCCCCTTCGCGTCGATCCCAGTATCCCTGGCTACGCGGGCCACGACCGTAATAGTTCGCCTTCACAAATTCCGCGTGCCTCCAAGGCCCATCCCTGTCTGGCGTAGCCACCTGACTACTGCCGGCGCCGACCCCCGTCTGTGCTAGCCGACACTCTCCAAGAATGCCAGGACTCGATCCAGCAGTTCGGTTGCCGCTGCCTCGTCGTAGTCGCGAAGACTGCTGTCCATGAAGAGGTGCTGGGTGCCGGGGTACAGATACAGCGTGGCGGCATCAACCGACGCCGCGAGATCTCGCGCGGCGTCGAGATCCCCTTCGAGAACCCACTCGTCGTCACGCCTCATATGTATTTGCACGGAGACCTCGGCCGGCCAGTCGGCACCGAACTCCAACGGCGGGAACGCCACGGACATCAAAAGTGCACCCTTGGCTCCCGCTCGCGTCTGGGCGAGTTGCTGGGCGGGTAGCGCCCCGAGAGAGATTCCCGCGTAGACGACGTTGCGGGACAGTTCCTCCGGATAACGGACGCCACGGTCGAGGAGGACGTCGAAACCCACCGAGCGAGCGAAGGCGACGCCCCGTCCAAGGAAGCGAAGACGCGTCCCTCGTACAGATCGGGCAGGTGGACCGTGTGACCCGCGCCGCGCAGCCGTTCGGCGAAAGTCAGCGTTCCCGCGGTCAGCCCTTGGGCGTGGTGAAAAAGCACGACTTCGGCCATCACGCGCACTCTACCCAGCGCGGTGCGGCGCGCGTACTTCCACTGCGCGAGCGGAAGTCTCAGCCCGCTTGACCGCACGAGCGTCAGATCTCATCGTCCTCGACTTGGGCGAAGCCGCGCAGTCAGGAGATCGACCGCCGCTCTAGCGCCGCGTCGGGCCGCGCGCCGTCGAGGGCCAGTGCGAGCAGCTCGCGCGCCGTCACGGCGCTCACCGGATGACCCAGCAGCGCACGCACCTGCAGCGGATTGACAACCGCCGCCCAGAACAGGACCGAGTCCGTACCTGCACGCAGCTCCCCCGAAGCGATGGCGCGTCCCAGGATCTGCGCCGCGACGTCGAAGCGACCGGCGAAGTAGCGCCGGGCGATCGTCAGGACGTCGGCGTCCTCACTGGCCGCGGCCATCGCCGCACGAATGACCCGTGCGCCAGAGGGTCCACTCAGCACGTTCGCCACGGCCTCGGCGAGGGCTCCGAGATCCGCGAGTGCGTCGGGCGAGGACGCGACGGGGATCGTGGCGAGCGACATCTGCTCGAGGGCCGCCCCGACGAGGGCCGCCTTGGTGGTGAAACGACGATAGACCGTCGTCTTGTGCACGCCAGCAAGTGCGGCGACCTCCTCGACGCTGAACGAGTACGCCCGCTCGACGAGCAACTGCGCGGTCGCCTCGAGCACCGAGTCGTCCCCCAAAGCCCGCGGGCGGGGCCGCGATTGCGGGGTGTGACGCGCTGGCGCGGTCGCGTACCGTGTGTCCTCGGGTTCGGTCACGATCACCAGCTTCATGCAACTTGAGTTGCATTTCAGACTAGAACAATTGAGTGAGAATTGCAACTCAAGTTGCAAATGGACCTTGCGCGGCGGCGGCTCGGCGCTCGGCCCTCGGTTCTTCCGGCTGCTCGTCCTGATCCGCGAAGTGACCCAGGCCCCTACCCTCGTCCTCCGTCCCCGACTACCGTCGGCGGGAGAGACCGCTCAACGGCGAGGTGCCCATGGTGCAAGTGGAGAGTCGCGGACCGAGCGGTCCCGCGACGTCGCCGCCAGTGGTGCACTTCGACCACGTGACCAAGATCTATCGAGGCGGCGGCGGCGTTCACGACCTCACCCTGGACGTGAACGCCGGCGAGGTGCTGGGATTCCTCGGCCCCAACGGCGCGGGCAAGACCACGACCATCCGTCTCCTGCTCGATCTCATTCGGCCCTCGACCGGCACCATCGACGTCTTCGGACTCGACTCGCGACGAAACAGCGTGGCCATCCGGCGCCGAGTGGGCTACCTTCCCGGCGACCTTGCCCTGTACGAACACTTGAGCGCCCGCGACGTCCTCTCGCACTTCGCCCACCTGCGCGGCGGACCCTCCTGGCCCACGATCCGCGCCCTCGCCGACATCCTCGAGCTCGACCTCGAACGGCCGATCCGCAGCCTCTCACGCGGCACCCGCCAGAAGGTTGGCATCGTGGCAGCCCTGATGGGTGACCCCGAGCTCCTGGTGCTCGACGAGCCCACGTCGGGACTCGACCCTCTCGTCCAGCGCCAGGTCCACGAGATGCTTCGCGCAGCGGCCGACGCCGGGCACAGCGTGTTCCTCTCTTCGCACATCCTCTCCGAGGTCGCCCAGGTCGCCGACCGGGTAGGTCTCATCCGCGACGGACGCCTGGTCGCGGTCGAGCGCGTCGTCGACCTCCAACAGCACGCTGCCCACCTCATCGACGCCCGGCTGCGCGGCACGCCGGCGCGCGAAGACTACGCGTCACTACCGGGCGTGACGTCGTGCACGGTGAACGACCACGACCTGCATCTCGAAGTGGCCGGCGATCTGCGCCCGGTCATTGCGGCTCTCGCCGCGAGCGACCTCGACGACCTCTCGGTGCGCGAACCCAGCCTCGAGGAAGTGTTCCTCTCCTTCTATGACAACGTCGACTGAACTCCCAGACTCCGGCCCCGCCGGCCTTAAATCGATCGCCGCGCGCGCCTTGCGCGAAGAGCGTGGCGCCCTGGTCGGATGGACTATCGGTGTCGTCACCTTCTGCCTCGTCATGCTCTCGATCTTCCCGTCTATCCACGGCAACGCGAACTTCGCGCAACTCCTCAACGCCTATCCCGAGGCGCTGCGCAAGATGTTCCAGGTCGAGAACTACACAACCGGCCCCGGGTACCTTCGCGCCGAGGTCTTCTCCTTCGTCGCGCCGCTGTTGCTCACGCTCTTCGCCGTGCTATGGGGATCGGATCTCTCCGCGGGGGAGGAGGAGCGGCGCACCATCGACCTGCTTCTCGCCAACCCCGTCTCGCGACGGCGCTTCGTTCTCGAGAAGTGGCTCGCGTTGATCGTCGGCACGTTGATCCTCGCCGCGGCCCTTGCCATCGCCCTCGGCGTCATCGGACCACTGTTCAAGCTCCACGTGGGGTGGTCGCGCCTCACCGCCGAGGTGCTCGCGTCGTGGCTCTTCGCCGTGGCCTTCGGAACGCTCGGCCTCTCACTGGGGGCGGCCACCGGACGACGGGGACTCGCTCGCGGCGTCACCACGACGCTGGCTCTGGCCTCGTACCTGCTCTCGACGCTTTCCACTCTGGTGTCCTGGTTGCGCCCGGTGAGAAACCTCTCGCTCTGGCAGCACACGTTGGGCGTCGATCCGCTGGGCTCCGGCTTTCACCTGGACCGCATCGCCCTCGTCGTCGTGGTCACGCTCGCCGTCGGCGCGGCCGGACTGTGGGCCTTCGACCGGCGCGATCTCGCGACCTAACTAGCCCTTCGCGCCCGGCGAGAGCAGCCGGGTGGTCGTACTGGCGCGTCGCGTGCACACCGTGATCGACAACGGTCGATACGTCGAGGGTACGAAGGAGGCCAACGACACGTTGATCCCAACGGCGCGGCGCACCCCGCACGAGGCCGAGGGATAGTTGCCCGTGTCCACCACGCCGAAGGCCACCGAGACCGACTGGCCGTAGCTGATGACGTGACGCAGGGGCATCATTCCCATGCTCGTGTTGCGCGCTATCGGTCCCAACGCGCGCCGTCCCCGCCCCACGGGCTGAATCGCCGGCACGCCCCAGATCGCACAGGTGCCGGCGCGATTGGTGAAGGCGATCGGGTAGTAAGTCGTCCCGGCCGTCCCCTGGGCGCGGCCGATGGTCACCGACAACTGCGAGGCCACGCACGATGGCGTCGCGGCCGCGGCCGACAGGCTCGACGGCCCGAGGGCCACGAGCGGCACCGCTGCGGCCGCCACCACGATCGATAGGACGCTTCTCACTCGCTGCATAATCCCTCCAGTCTTTCTTTCAGGTCCCCTGTCCGATGCGCACCCTCTCTTACGAGTCTCGAGTGGCCGTCACGACGGCGAAGCCGGTAAACCAGAGAGGTGAACCGCGCTACAGCGCCGAGCTGGCCGAGGGAGGCCGCGTGACGTCATCCACCCCCGAGCTAACGCCACCACCCACGAGACACCCGGGACT
>JAJZSX010000095.1 GCA_021849435.1 Actinomycetes bacterium
ATTGCGAAAGAAGTGTCGGTTCATTCTCAGTAGATCAATGAGCCGGACTGATCAACTATTTTGTTAATTTGTCTGTCCTAGTGGTCCGTCTGTGAATTGATGGAAGCGAGTTTTGAACGCCCGCGCTGGACCTTCGCGATGATCTCGTCAGCGGGCTTCTTCCAGACGAATGGTTGGGGATCTTCGTTCCAACCCTCGGTCCAGATGCCAATCGCTTCTTCGAGTTGAATGACTGAGTTGAACGTGCCCTTCTTCAAGCGACGGTTCGTGAGCTGGGCGAACCAACTCTCGACGAGGTTGAGCCACGAAGAACTGGTGGGCGTGAAGTGCAAGTGCCACCTCGCACGCTTGGGGTGAGCAAGCCATTTGGCGACGGGCTCGGCCTTGTGCGCCGAGAGATTGTCGAGCACGACGTGAATCTCGAGATCTCTCGCCACGTGCAGGTCAATGAACTTGAAGAAGGCGAGGACCTCCTTGGACGAGTGCCGGTCCTTGGTGTCATAGAGCACGTGACCGGTAGCTACGTTCATCGCGGCGAATAGATCCGTGGTGCCGTGACGCTTGTAGTCGTGGGTCATCGTGGCACCGCGCCCCTTCTTCATGGGCAGTGATGGCTGCGTCCGGTCGAGCGCTTGCACCTGGGTCTTCTCGTCGAAACTGAACACCACGGCGCGCTCCGGCGGATTCATGTAGAGCCCCACCACGTCGACGAGCTTCTCTTCGAAGTGCGGGTCGCTCGAAACCTTGAAGGAGTCGAGCTTCCATGGCTTCAGCCCGTGATCCTTCCAGATGCGCGCCACGGTGTCGTGACTGATCCCCACGTACTTAGCCATCGAGCGCGTGCTCCACTGCGTGGAGCCGTCGTCAGGAAGTTCGTTCATCGTGAGTGACACCACCTCGGCGACAGTGCCCTCCGCCAGCGACGGCTTTCGACCCCGACCCGGGGCAATCGCCCCCACCCCGTCGATGCCTTCAATCTCGAATCGTCGTCGCCACCGTCGCACCGAGTTAGAGCCCACCTCAAGTCGACGAGCGACCTCATAGACGGCTTCACCGTCGGCCGACAACAGCAGCGCCTTGGCCTGCAGCACTGTTCGATGCGGCAGTGAATGCGATCGCGACAGCCGCGTCAACACCGCTCGTTGTTCGTTGGTCACTTGCAGGGGTGGCGCCGCCAGTTTCGATGTCATCCCTACATTCTAACTACTTCCACTATTTAACTGACGGACCACTAGCGCGCAAAGGTGCGCGCGCAACTGGTAGGAGGACGCATGGACGAGTCGGTTTCGTCGGAACTGTTGGGGGCGAAGGTTCCCACACTGGAGGGCGGCCACGAACGATTGCATCGTGGTGTCTTGGGTCCGATTGACATCGCCGCTGCGACGATGGCGAACATCGGTCCGGCGATGAGCTTCTTCTTCGGCTTCGGCTTTCTCGCCTTCACGGCGGGGCTCGCCTCACCGTTGACCATTCTCGCAGCCGGTATCGCGATTGCGTTCCTCGCGAACACCCTGTCGGAGTTCACCAAGGTGATGCCCTCGACTGGTGGATTCATCACCTTCGTCGGCAAGTCCTTCGGTGCGCGCACGGGCGTGACGACGGCGTTGCTGACCGGCGTCGGCTACATCGCCGCCATGGCGTCGGTCGTTGGCATCGTCGGGGGATTCCTTCAGATCCTCTTGCAGAACTACAACGTCTCGGGTCTTGAGAGCGTGCCGTGGGGAATCTGGACGGTACTCTTCCTCGCCTTCGCGGCGTTCATGATGATTCGGGGCATTTCGGTGTCGACTAAGTTGGCGGGCTTCTTCTTCGCCTTCGAGATGCTCGTGCTCGTGGTCGTGAGTGTGGCCGCACTCATCAAGTTCCACGGCAACCTCACGTTGGCACCGTTCAATCCCAAGAACATCACCCATGGATTCTCGGGTCTCGCGGCGGGCTTCCCCCTCGCGATCTACCTCTTCATTGGGTGGGAGAACTCCGCCGCACTCGCCGAGGAGACGGACAACCCACGTAAGAACGTCCCCAAGGCTGTCTTCACCTCGGTCGCAATCATGTCGGTGAGTTACCTGCTCTTCGCCTACTCGACGGTCATTGGCTTCTCGGGCGACATCGGCAAGTTGAGCGGCAGCGCCATCCCGTTCATCACGGTCGCTAAGGGCGTCCTCGGCGCGGCAGCGTTCTTTGCCTTCCTCGCTGGTATGACTTCCACCTTGGGTGCGTTGATCGCGGGAACGAACTCCCAGGCCCGGTTGATCTTCAACGCTGGGCGTGAAGGGCTCTTACCGAAGTTCATCGGCAAGGTCGACACGAAGCGGCGCACCCCGGTCAACTCCCTGTTGTTCTTTCTCTCGGGCACGCTGTTGATCATCGGGGTCTGGGGACTCGGCCACCTCTTGGGTGGGCACGGAGCCTCCGCGGGCATGAGCGCGACCAACCTCTTCGCGGAGTCCTCAACCTTTGGCACAATTCTCATCTTGCTGGTCTATGGGATGAGCAACCTGGCGCTGCCCTTCTACTACAAGAAGCACCACCCGGACCTCTTCAACGGCTTTCGCCACGGAGTTCTGCCGATCCTCGGGCTCGTCACGATTCTGGTGCCGCTCTACTACCTGGCTAAGCCCGGTCAGCCCACGCCGTACAACTGGTACCCGTACATGGCGCTGGTTGCCGTGATCCTTGCGGTCATCTACGCCGCGATTCTCGTCAAGCGCGACCCGAGCATCGGTGAGCGCATCGGTTCTATCGTCGCCGACGAGTAGTTCGAGGGGGCGGTTCAGCCCGCGGCCGGGTCCACCAGGATCCGGCCGCGGGTCTTTCCATCTCGGAGCGAATCGATCGCCTGAGCGAGGTGCACGAGGTCCACGACCGAGTCGACGAGCGGCTCGAGTGTCGTACTCGAGAGCGTCTCGGCGAGGCTCGTCCAGACCCGCTGGCGCGTCGAGGCGGGGGCCCCGACGACGTCGATGCCGAGCAGCGCGACCCCTCGGGTGATGAAGGGGTAGACCGTTGTGGCGAGCTCGGCGCTCGCGACGAGCCCACTGGCGGCGACCGCGCCGCCGTAGCGCAGGCAGCGCAGAACCTGATTCAGCGTCTCGCCGCCGACACAGTCAACAGCGCCGCGCCACAGTTCCGTGCCGAGCACACGATCGGGCCGGTCACCGACCTCGTCGCGTTTAATGACTCGGGCTGCGCCGCGTTCGAGTAGCCAGTCGGTGAGGTGATCCGAGCCGGTGGAGGCGACGACGCGGTAGCCGCGCGCGGCGAGGATGGCGACCGCGAGCGAGCCCACGCCACCGGTCGAACCCGTGACGAGGACCTCGCCGTCATGGTCGAGGCCGTGGTCCTCGAGTGCGAGGACGCTCGCCATCGCCGAGACACCCGCGGTGCCGATGATCATCGCGTCCCTTGTGGACAGCGCTTCGGGGAGGGGGGAGATGAAGCGACGCGGTGCGTAGACGTGCTGTGCGAAGCCCCCGTCTCGAGCGACGCCGAGGTCACCGCCGTGCACCGCAACACGCATGCCCTCAGGTAGCTCGGGCACGGGAGAGGACTCGATCACCCCGGCGGCGTCCACACCGCCGACGAGTGAACTGACGCGTCGAACGCGACTTCGCGGACTCGCGACCATGGCGTCTTTGTAGTTGACCCCGCTGAACTCGACTCGTACGAGCACGTCATCGGGGTCGCGGGGGGTCGGTTCGACGGACTGGGCGGCGAGCGCGAGGACGCCGTCCGATTCGGTGATGGTGAATGCCTGCACGGCACCAGGCTAGGCCGAATGCCCCTACGATGACCCGGTGACGACAGTGATGCTCAACGGACACCCGACGTGGGTGAATGTTGGTCGCACCCGTGGCGACGACGTCGTGTTGCTGCACGGCGGAATGAGCAGTAGCGCCAGCCTTCGTCGCACCATTGGACGACGGCTCAGCGCAACGTATCGCGTGTCGGCCTTCGATAGACGGGGACACGGCCGTACGGCCGACACCGATGAACCGTTCCACTACGACTCGATGGCCCGTGAGACCATCGCGTTCCTCGAGTGGTTGGGCCGCCCCGCTCACCTGATTGGTCACAGTGACGGGGCGATCATCGGCCTGCTCGTGGCCATGCAACGCCCTGACCTCGTGAACCGACTCGTGGCCGTTGGGGCCAACACCAGCCCCGAAGGACTCGAGCCGATGGAGCCGATTGCGACCGAGGGACCGATGTTCGACGAGTGGGCCGCGGACTTTGCGACACGTTCGCCTGATGGTGTGCAACACGCTCGTGTCGTGGCTGAGAAGACAATGCGGCTATTCGCGAGCGAGCCGCACCTCAACGCCGAGCAGTTGGGGTCGATTATGGTCGCGACACTCGTGATGGCAGGCGACGACGACTCGACGCGACTCGAGGACACCGTCGCGCTCTACCGGGCCATTCCCGAGGCGCAGTTAGCGATTGTCCCTGGGGCGTCGCACGCGGTGTTAAAGGAGTACCCTCGCGAGACGACGGCGTTGATCCAACGATTCCTGCGCGGTCCGGTACCGCCGATGACCGTGTCACCGATACGCCGACAGCCGTCGGCTTCCCGGTGATTTCGGGTGCCGGCCAGTAGACTCAGCCCCGTGTTGGCGCGCCTTGTGACCGTGCGCACCCGTCTCGTCAGGTGGTGGGTCGCCATGCCCGAGTTGACCCGTGACGCCTGGCTCTACGGTACGTCGTCGGTCTTCGCGCTGGGTCTCGCTTCGACGTCACGCGAGGCCGCCCAATGGCACTGGGGTTACATCGCCGCGGCACCCTACGCGATAGTCGCCATCGCGGCCCTGTTCGCGTCGCATCGGCTTTGGTCACGTCCGACGCTCGTGCGCGTGACGTTACTCGTGTTGGTCGCGATCGGGAGTCTCGCGGTCCCGCTCGGGCTCGAAGCCCGATGGCGCCAGCTCGACCACGGGGTGGGCTTCGCCCAGCCCGAGGTGTCGGTGATCGAACGCTCGGCGGTCCTGCTCGCCAAGGGCAAGGACCCGTACCGGGCGTATCTACACGACGGGCACATTGTCAACGCCGTGCGGGGCCTGCCCACTTATGAGTCCTTCTTCCCGTACTTCCCGCTCATGAGCGTCTTCGGGCTACCGTCGGCCGAGACGCACAAAGGTCTTGGGCTTACCGACGCGCGCATCATCATGTCGCTCATGACCCTGATCGTGCTCGGTGCCGCACTCGCCCTGATGCGCGCGCCGCCGAGCAAGAAGATTCTCGTCGCTCAGGTGCTCGTGGCGTTGCCGACGGGGGCGCTCTTCCTCTCGACGGGTGGTGACGACATGCCGATCCTCGCGCTGTTGTTGCTCGGGGTCGTAGGTCTGCAGCGACGAGAGCGGTACCTCGCGGGGGTGAGTTTCGGGCTCGCGGCGGCGATGAAACTGACCGCGTGGCCCGTCGCACTGGGTGCCTTGCTCGTCTGTCGCGACGCGCGCGGCCGTTCGACGTGGCGATCGGTCGCGACGATGGTGGTCGGGATCGTGACCGTCACTGTGGTGCCGTTCGTGATCCGCGCGCCGTGGGCCTTCATGACCAACGTCTTCGCATTCCCGCTCGGGGTCGCCGGGGTTCGTTCGCCCGCCGCCTCACCGCTGCCGGGTCACATCCTCACTACGTTGTGGGCGCCGCTCGGCCACGTGCTCGCGCCCGCGACACTCCTGATCCTCTCGTACTACGTCTGGCGTCACATCCGTGCGCACTGGCCGTTGAGCCTTTCGAGATTGCTCGGCGTCTTGAGTATCGCGTTCACCGTGGTGATCATGAGTGCGTCGGCGACAAGAATCGGCTACATCATCTACCCGATCAACTTGGCGCTGTGGTCGTGGGCGTTCGCGGATGTCGAACGACACGCGCCCGAACGGGTCCTCGAGACGGCCTAGATCGCTGACGAGTTCTGGTAGATCCGGTACGTCCAGCGCACCGTGCCGTGCGACGAATGAGTCACGGTGACGCCGACCACCCAGTAGAACGTGTCGCTACCGGCCTTTTGGAAGAGGAGTTGGGGTCCGGAGGTCGAACCGCTCGAGAAGAGGTTCCACCCCTCGGCCTCGAGATGGGTCCGGTAGTAGCCGAGCAGGGAACTGGCGTTGGTCGTCGTCGCGAGCGAGGCCAGGCAGTCGTAGTCCCCGGCACCGCCGTTGAGGTGCTGGATCGGGGTGGTGTCCACGGTGTGCACGGGTACCACGAGAGCACCGACGATGTTCCCCGGTGGGCTGCCGTTCTCGTGGCAACCTGCGACCGGTGCGTTCGAGGGTGCGGTGGCGAGGCCACCGACGACGACTGCCTCGGTGGTGCTCGTGGTCACCGTTGGGTTGGCGACCAGGTTCACAATCATGAAGGTCGCGAGCGTGACCACCGCGATGCCGATGATGATCGCCGCCGGCAAGATGCTGGTCGTCGTGGTGAGTGGTGGCTTCGTCGGTTCGTTCACGCGTTCCACCCCAGGTGGTCGATGGGACCGTGTCCGTGGCCGAGGTGCCAGTTGGCGGCCGAGTTGAGCGCGGCGAGCACGAAGGACTTCGCGTCACGAACCGCGTTGGGTAGTGGTCGGCCATACGCGAGCCCGGCGGCGACCGCCGCGGCGAGCGAACAGCCCGTGCCGTGGTCGTTTGTGGTCTCGACCCGCGGTCCGTCAAGCACGCTCACGCCGTCGTTGTCCATCAAGACGTCCGGCGCGTGCGACTGAACCGAGGCGTTCGTGCGCAGGTGACCACCCTTCACGAGTACCGCCCTCGGGCCGAGTGCGAGAAGTCGTCCAGCGAGCTCGATCATGTCCTCGAGGGTCTTGACGTCGCGTACGTCGACGCCCGCGAGCACGGCTGCCTCGCCGAGATTCGGCGTGATCAGCATCGCATGGGGCACCAAGGCATCGCGGTAGGCCTCGACCCCGCCTTCATCCATGAGCGCGTGTCCAGTGGTTGAGACGAGTACTGGGTCGACAACGAGGTTGGCCAGTCGGCCCGCGCTGGCGAGCTCGGCGACGAGCAGGACCGTGGCGGGCTGGGCGAGCATGCCGGTCTTGACCGCGTTGACCGTGAAGTCCGAGAGCACGGCGTCGACCTGGGAGCGAACATCTTCGGGTTCGAGCGCGATTACACGAGTCACTGCGAGCGTGTTCTGGGCGGTGACGGCAGTGATGGCCGTGGTGCCGTGCACGCTGAACGCGCTGAAGGTTCGAAGGTCGGCCTGGATGCCGGCACCACCGCCGGAGTCCGAACCCGCGATGGTGAGTGCAGTGAGTGGATCCACGCAGCAACCCTAGTAATCGAGCGGCGGGTTACGGCCCTGGCGGCGCTGGCTCGGTGTGGGATCGCTCGTGGGGTTCTACTGGTGGTGCCCTCGGCCACGCGCTGGGTACGATTGGGGAGTGAATGAGGACTTTGCGGTCGGATCGATTCGAGCGAGCTCCCGGCTGGTCGTGGGGACTGGGGGCTTCCGATCGATGGAAGTGCTCGAGCAGTCCATGGTTGCGAGCGGTTCGTCCATTGCGACGGTGGCGTTGCGCCGTGTCGACCCGTCGGTGAAGGGGTCGATCTATGAGTTGCTCATGGGTCTCGGCTTCACCCTGTTACCCAACACGGCGGGCTGTTACAGCGCGGCCGAGGCGGTGAAGGTCGCTGAACTGGCTCGCGAGGCGTTCGAGACCAATCTGGTCAAACTCGAGGTGATCGGCGATGACGTGACCCTGCTGCCCGACACGACTGAAACGTTGCGCGGCGCACAGGACCTGGTACGCCGAGGTTTCGAGGTCTGGGCCTACACCTCAGATGATCTGATCGTCGCCCAGCGACTGGAACAGGCCGGTTGCGTTGCCGTGATGCCCCTCGGTTCGCCGATTGGCTCGGGACTCGGGATCCGTAACCCGCACGCGATTGCCCTGATCGCCTCGCGCGTGGAGGTCCCCGTACTGCTCGACGCGGGGATTGGGACGGCCTCGGACGCCGCGCTAGCCATGGAACTCGGCTGTGACGGCGTGCTCGCGGCGTCGGCGATCAACCGGGCACTCGACCCGGTCCTGATGGCCTCAGCGATCCGTGACGCGGTGCGCGCGGGGTACGCCGCACGGACAGCCGGAAGGATCCCGCCGCGGCTCAACGCCGAGGCCTCGACCACGAGCCTCGGGCGACCCGACCTATTTGTCGGGTGAGCGTTAGCGGCTAACTACACGCGTGTAGTCCGTGCTGGTACGCTTGGAGTGCCTCGGTCGGGAGGGACGCGAATGATGCAACGTACGACGGGATTCAGTGGTCCGCTGGTCTGTCGGCTGACGGGGGTCACCTATCGTCAGCTCGACTACTGGGCGAGGACGGGGTTGGTGACGCCGTCGATCACG
>JAJZSX010000096.1 GCA_021849435.1 Actinomycetes bacterium
CCGAGGCGCCGCCCCGATACGGTGGATTCGATGAGTGACCTGTTCCCCACCTTGCGAGACTGCGCCGATGAGATCGGTCGCTCGATCGAGGCTCACCGGGGTCGCGGATACTCCGGTCTTCGAGAGTCGCAGTACCACCTCGACGTGGTCGCTGACGAGGTGGCACGACGGGTACTCGGTGCGGCCGGCTGGCGTGTCGTGAGCGAGGAGTCCGGTGTCACGGGATCGGGGCCGTTGACGGTGGTCGTTGATCCTATCGACGGTTCGACGAATTGTGATCACGGCGTTCCCTTCTTCGCGACGAGCCTCGCGGTGCTGGTGGACGGTGAGCTCGTTGCGGGCTACGTCGTCAACCATGGCACTGGCACCACCTACCAAGCCGAGCGGGGTGCGGGAGCCACTCGCGATGGGGTGGCGATTACGGCGAGTGGACGCACGCATCTCCGCGACGCAATCGTGGCGTTCTCAGGGCTGCCCTCGCGTCACGCGGGATGGGCTCAGTTCCGAGCACTCGGCGCCGCGAGCCTCGAAATCTGTCTGGTCGCGGACGGCTCACTCGACGCGTATGGGGTTGCTCAGCAGTCGACCCTCAATCCCTGGGACTACCTAGCCGGACTCTTGATCGCTCGCGAAGCAGGAGCGGTCGACACTGACTATCGCGGCGAGCAACTCGTGACTGACGGTGCGGTAGTTCGCCGGCCGTTGATCGCGGCCACCACGTCACTGCTAGGGGAGCTCGTAAATATCGGTCCGCTCTGAATGACCGATGTTCATGTCATCGATCAAGACCATCGCCTCGGCCATCGGCTCGCGCCACACGTCGGGGTTCACCCGGCTCGCCGCGTCGATGGATGCCAACCATGTCTCGCGCGCGTCGGCGGGATCAATGCCTCGAACGGCGCGCGGTGAGTCATACCACTCCGTGACGAATCGACGAACCGACGCGAGGTCACGTTGATGGCCGAGCGAGTCTTGGATTGCTACGAATCGCTCCACGATGGCCTGAGCACCGTCGCCAAGGATCGGCGTCGCGATCTCGGTGACGTATCGGGCCCGCTTCGACAGGATTCGAATTTGATGGAGGTCCGCCGGGCTGTCGACCATTCCAGTGGCTGCGATGCGCAGCGCACTCCACGACTCGCGGAGCTGTGAAACGATGACCGATTCCGGATCGGCGAATGAGCGCCGTAGCGGTGGTCGAACGACCGCGCGGGCGAGCGTGACCACGAGTGAAACGTACCGCTTACCAGAAAGTCGATCAACGACGCGATGTTGGTGTGCGCGACGGTCATCGATTGCCCTGTCGATCACGGCCCGGTCGAGGTCGTTGTCCGCAGTCGCGATCTCCTCGAGGAGCGCGATCAAGACGTCGGAATCTCGATAGCCGCCGAGCGTGTGCCCCAGCCATGCGAGATCTTTTGCTGTCATAGAGTGCCAGCCGTCTTCGATCATTGGATGCAGCAATCGAAGTTCCGACCGGAGTCGACGCGACGCAACACGAAGTTGGTGTACTCCTTCGGGGTCCGTTCCTAGACGAGCGGCCGAAGTGTGCCGGAGCATCTGACCAATCTCACGGCCAATGACATCGCTGATGAAGTCACGAGCAGAAAAGTTGGAGTTGGTCACGCTGAACTCCATGTCACCCCCTACACCGTATCGGTCGAATTTCGTCTGAAGCCAACCTACGTCGTCGTGGCCATCGGTGTTACTGTCAGCCCGGCTGGTTTAGGCTTGGGGCTTCGGGCGCTTAGCTCAGTTGGTTAGAGCAGCTGATTTACACTCAGCAGGTCGGGGGTTCGAGTCCCTCAGCGCCCACGATAGATGAACGTACGATCAACCTTTCGCACGTTCGATAGCAAGAAGAGCATGTGCGAGATAAATGCGCTCGATTGATTTTGAGTGAATCGAACTTTACGTTGGTGATACCACCGGCAAGCCAACTTGCTTGGCGGCTGAGCAGAGGCGAATGTCGTAGACCACGAAATCAGTGAGGTCCTCAATTATCGACAGCGCGCTGGCGAGATGGATGGCGTCAAGACTACGCAATTCGCGTGGGGCAAGAACTGCAGCCCGCTCGACGATTACGTGATCAATGGGGAGGAGGTCGACTCCGTCCAGGAGTCGCCTAACGTCATCAACCAACGATCCATCGATTCGCTGACACGTACGAAGTAGTTCAACGGCGGACAGATCGCTACTGACCTTGGGTATCTCGATATTCTGCGTTAGCCAATCGGTCAGCGCAGTGCTCTCAGGCTCGTCAAAGAGCAACTTGACGAGAGCCGACGTATCGATATAGATCACGCCAACCGATCCTCGCGTAGTTCATCGAGTTCGTGCGTCGCGGTGTGCTGGGTTCGTGCAACGTGTCGGCGTGCGGGCACACGAAATGCACCACTGGCCGGAATGAGGCGACCTGAGGCGATGAGTCGGTCCCGCGAAGCGACGGCAGGCGTCGGCGATACCAAGAGGGCGATGAGTTTCCCGCGTTCGGTGACTTCGATGACTTCACCTGCCTTCACACGCTCGAGATATCGGCTGGCGTGCTGGCGGAGTTCTCTAATCCCGATTCTGGTCATGTGGAGATAGTAGCACAATGAGTGCTACTATCTATCGCAACCACATTATTCGCGATCTGCACATGGTTCAACGCGCTGCGCGGACAGTTGTGTTTGGCCTCTCCCAGACAGGACCCCGAAGCGGTTCGCATCGTGCCCTGAAACCGGGCGAACATGACGTTCGTTCGCAAGTGAGTTGCCTTTCGAGCGTCGAGTGACTCGCTGTCAGGAAGAAACCTGACGCGCGCACCACGCGTAGAGCGCGTCGTAGACGAACGAGGCGCGCTCGAGGAGGACGTGGTCATCCAGTTCCGCGTCAAGTCCGCCCACGCCGATCGCTTCCAGAGCGCGCCCGGCCGGATCGCTGTCGATGTCACTGGCGATGTCCGCCGCGTGGATAATCTTCGCGAGGCGGACTAATGCGGCGTCACTACCGAGGTGGTACTCGTCGATGAGGACCTCAAAGGAGCACTTGTTGCCTCGGTGCGTGTACGTGGCGCCTGGCGCATCGAAGCTCACGGCGCCATCTTGCTCAGCGGTTTCGAGGACCTGATCGTGCGGCACGTAGAGAATCTCGGCCTCGGCGTCGATAAATTTCTTGATCAGCCACGGGCAGGCGATTCGGTCGGTCTTCGGGCGTTCTCGTGTAACCCATTTCACGTTGATTCCTCTCTCATTGTGACTCTTGGGATGGCGATCACTAATGACAAGAGCACCGCTTGCGACGAGCGGAGGACCAGGCAATTCGACGGTCTACGTCATTTTCAATCAAATGTAGCTGAGCGGTACCGACAATGGGGCGATCGGTGCGATCGCCTTGAGTGGGATGACGCCGGATTACCGTGATCGCACCGCCACTGTCGGCGAAGCGTTCTTCGTCGTTTCGCGAACTCACGGTGGGATGGCCTCGCCTTCGACCACTTCTCGGAGCCGAGGTCGTAGGCTGTCCCAACAATTAATCGGAGACGCGAGCCTGACCCACTGGCGCAGCCGCTGGGTTGAACTTGACGTCCGAGTACGAAGTCATGACGGTGGAGCGATGAACGACTCGATCGGCCTCGGTGACGTCATCCTCGCTCGTAGGTGCCGAGGACTCGGCCAAACCTGCCGGTCGGCTAACCAATACTCGTCGATGAGTCCGTCCAGATGATCGGTCCTCTGCGTGCCGCCTTTCCAGAGATTCGCGAAGACGCCACCCCGTTCACCGGCACCCGAGTTCACCTAGAGATCGATCTCCTCGTCCATCACCGAGTCCACACACTTGACGCAAAGGTAATCATCTTTGAGGCGTTCCGAGCAGGGGATCAGCGAATTGCCATCTCACGGATTGCTCGCCTCCACTCCAAATCGCGAAGGTATTGCCTTATCACTTCTGTCGGGACGGCGTTATCGGGGTCTCAGAATTCACACATCGTGCGACGGGACCCTCGAACGACGAAGGTTCGTCGTTGAGGTGTCCGGATAGAGTGCAGTCCGCGATGCAATGTGGGTACGTCGTGGCTCGATGTCGACGTTCGTTCTGTAAGTTCCACCTGATAAAAGCGGGTGGACAGGAGATTCGAACATTGTTTTCTTGCCTCCGCTGATGGACATGGTGTGGGGCCGCGGCCTTGGTACTGAGGTTGTCACTTCCGATCAGCGGAAGCAGGCGTGGATTGCGCCATAAGGTAGAAGTGCGGCGTGAGTTACGTCGCAATTGAGAAATTCAGTGCACCACCAGCAGTTAGAGAACGGGCGAACGGGAGATCCACTTGATACGCAAAGCTGTCATTGCAGCAGCTGGTCTCGGAACGCGATTCCTCCCCCAGACCAAGGCGATGCCGAAGGAAATGTTGCCGATCCTTGACAAGCCGATCATTCAGTACATCGTCGAGGAACTCGTCGAGGCCGGGATCGAAGACATCGTTATCGTTACGGGATACCACAAGCGCTCGATTGAGGACCACTTCGCGGAGCCGAGCCAGGAACTTGTAACCGCCTTAAAGGGTCCGAAAAAGAAGCAGCTGAAGGAGGTTGAGCACATCGCCAACCTGGCGAATTTTGCCTACATGCGGCAAAAGGGTCCCGACGGCAATGGTACGCCTCTTCTTAACGCTGCGCACCTAATCGGTGATGAGCCGTTCATCTACACCTTTGGGGACGACTTCATCCGCGCTACTCCTGGGCGATTTAGCCAGATGGTCGCACTCCACGAGCGAACCGGCCTCGGCGTGCTGTCGTGTATTCGCGCGGACGGTGACGACGACTACACACGTTACGGGTACGTGGGAGGTAAGGAGATTGAGCCGGGTATCGTAAAAATCGAATCGATTGTGGAGAAACCCGGCCGAGCCAATGCGCCGTCAGATCTCGCGAGCGTGAGCAGTTACCTCTTCACACCGACGATACTGGGGTGCCTCAGCGATCGTGCCTCCGAACTTCGCCCGGGTGACGAGCTCTCGCTGCAGGATGCGATGCAGCTCTCGATTGATAACGGTAACTTCCTTCTCGGCTATGAGATTGAGAATGCTCGATACTTCGACACTGGAGACAAGCTCGAGTATTTAAAGACGATCATCGATCTTGGTCTCGAGGACGAGAATCTCGGCCCCGCACTCAGGGCACATTTCGCCCAGTCGCTCGCTTCGCAAGGTCCTTCGGCGAATCACCTTCGAGAAAACCCACGACAGGGTCTGCAGCGGACGAAGTGAACCTGCCGCCCACGTGGCGTCGCAGCGAGAGCCCTTAACAGCGTGTAAGGGACCCACCGGTCCGCGTCGACCAACTGAACCAGGTGTTTCGGTGGTGGTTGCTCGCCGTCGGGTGTCCGAGGCGACTCTCCGATGGAGCACTCGTTTCCGACCAACGGTACTCAACAAATCGGCGCTTCGGAAATGCGCGGGGTCGTGTGTCCTGAAAGGGGAGTGCTGACCATGTAGAAGTTTGTCAGCACGAACCGTGCTGTGCCAGTGATGGAGGTAGGTCCTCCGGGTTCGCCGTGCAGGCGGAGATCCCAAAGCACTGCAGTGTCATGTCGGTAAAGAGCCGGGGTGGGAAGCGACTGCGGAAAAGGCCCGCTAACAGCGGGTCAGTTGTGTAACGAGAAGACGAACGTGTGTGAACCACTGCTGACGCATCGAGAAATTTAATGACGACATCGAAACCAGGGCTGGACTCCGTCCCTGGGATAATGGCGCGCCTTCGCGGTGTGTCCTCAGCCAGGGAGCTGCCTGCTTGTGGCCCTGGCGGTGTCCGGTGTAAAGGTGGCGTGAGCTCGTTACAGGCGCTGGCATGGAACAGGAGAACCTGTCGTCTCGATACCGACGGCCAGACCTCAGGGGCGATGTTGCCTCTCTGGTCGTTAAGAGGGAGAACCTCGCGTGGTCAAGACCGCGTGGGCAAGAGTACCGACGCGAGACACAGGGGCGGACCGGCTCGTAGTAGTGATGAAGGTTCTGTAATGGGACTGGAGCGAAGGGGCCGGGCAGGTCAGGTCACCCAGATGTCAACCCCTCGGGGGAGGAACTGATGGGCGGACCACAGTTGGAAGTGAAGTCGTTTGAGATTCCTAAGCGTCTCGTCTTTGAGGCGTGGAAGAAGGTCCAAGCGAACGGCGGAGCGCCGGGCGTGGACGCCGTGAGCATTAGACGGTTCAGCGACAACGAGACTGACAATCTCTACAAGTTGTGGAACCGCATGAGTTCGGGAAGTTACTTTCCCGGACCGGTGCGAGCGGTGGAGATACCGAAGGACCATGGGGCCGCGGTGCGGGTGCTCGGCGTGCCAAACACGGCAGACCGAGTGGCCCAAACGGCGGCGGCGATGGTGTTGGAAGAGACGTTAGAACCGATCTTCCACCACGACAGTTACGGCTACCGTCCAGGGCGAAGTGCCCATGACGCGTTGGCGGCGACTCGCAAGCGCTGTTGGAAGCAGGACTGGGTGTTGGACCTTGACGTCCGGGCCTTCTTCGACAGCGTCCCCCATGATCTGCTGTTAAAAGCGGTGGCGCACCACACCCAAGAGCGTTGGGTTCTGCTCTACATCGAACGGTGGCTCACCGCTCCCATGCAGATGCCGGATGGGACCCTCGCGGCTAGAGAGAAGGGAACCCCGCAGGGTGGCTTATGTTCAGCTGCGCATAAAGAGCCAAATGAACAGCGTCGTATTATGCGCAGCGCTGGTCCGTCGGACCTGGTGGAGGCCGTGTCGGTGCGCGAGCACTGCACATAATGTGTCGGGTAGAGAGTTTCAGAGCATGGCGAGCCAGTTGAGCAGTCCGGGATCTTGATTCCATTCGGGCAGGTCGTCCGAGACGACGTCGACGTAGGCGGCTTCGAGGGCTCGGCGCTTGGCTTCGGTGGAGGCACGGGCGTAGATATCGGTCGTTGAGAGGTCGACGTGGCCAAGAATGTCCCGGATATAGGGCAGCGGAACGCCCGCGTCGTAGAGGTGCATCGCTCGGCTGTGTCTCAGGACGTGCGGGCTGAGGTGGGCACCGCTGAGCGTCGGGTCGGTGGTCTGGGCGTGATATTTGTGGAGGATCCAGGCGATCCCGCCGCGGCTGAGTTTCGCGTGGTGCTGATTGAAGAACACCGGGTGATCATCACGGCCGGGTCGATCGAGTTGTCGCTCGGCGAGGTAGCTAGCCAACAACGCTGCTGTGTTGTGGTCGATCGGGACGTGCCGGGTTTTGTTGCCCTTGCCGGTCAGCGCGACCATCGCGGGGTCCGCGAGACGGACGTCTCGGACTTTCAGATCGGCGATCTCTTGGACCCGGCCAGCGGTGTCGTAGAGGGTGGCGAGCACGGTCGCGTCTCGTCGGCCGTGGCGGGTGGAGCGGTCGGGCCGAGCGAGTAATTGACGGGTCTGCTCGACGCTGAGGTGGTGCACGCCCGGGTGAGGCTGTTTCTTGGCGGGGATAGCAAGAATGTCTTGACAGCGGGCCAGGTGGGTCGGATCTTGCGATTGCATCCACCGGTAGAACGAACTGACGGCGGCCAGGCGCTGGTTGCGGGTCGACACGCTGTTGTGCCGGCGGGTCTCCAGCCAGTCCAAGAACCCGGTGATCGCCGCGACGTCGATCACCTCGAGGGTGAGCCGTTCGGGTGGGATGTTCCGCTCATCGCGCAAGTACCAGATCAGCAGCTTGAAGGTGTCCCGGTAGGAACTGATCGTGTTCGCTGAGCAGCCGCGCAGCCCGGCCAGGTACTCGCTCAGAAAGCGGCGCAAGAGCAGCGCGAAGTCAGTCGCCATGGTGCGCCCCTTCCGCGATGGCCGGGACGACATCGCCGATGATGAGTTGAACCTGAGCGGTGATGTGGGGGTAGGACTCCGCGGTCAGGTGCAGGTAGTAGGCGGTGTCGCCGATCGATGAGTGGCCCAGGTACGTTTGCAGGACGGGCAGCAGCGCGTTGACGTTCTCGCCTCGCTCAAACCAGCGCCGAACATTGTTGACCGCCATCGTGTGCCTCAGGTCATGGACACGAGGTCCCTGACCGCGGCCGCCGTGCGAGATGCGCGCCTGCCACAAGAACCGCCGGAAGTTCTTGTCGAGGTTCCCGAGCGTCAGCGGCACACCGGGCGTGGCGCCGGGGAAGAACCACTCCCAGCCGGGTTGTCCGGCGAGCGCGGCGTAATAGACAGCGAGTCTCTCGCGCAGCGGCGCGCTGACGGGCACCTGGCGGTCCTTGCCGCCTTTCGCGTCACGGATCTGCAGCACGCCAGTGTTGATGTCAACATCGTCGACGCGCAGCAGGCGAGCTTCGGAAGCACGCAGGCCACAGGCGGAGATCG
>JAJZSX010000097.1 GCA_021849435.1 Actinomycetes bacterium
CGTCTCGGCGAGCTTCATGCCCGGCCGCCGAGCTCGCGGCTCAGGGCGCGACCATGCTGATCGTTTCCAACGCCTCGCCCTTCGCGCGCGGTCGACGGGGCGAGCGCGAGGCGATGCTGGCGTCGCGAGCGCGCGAGGTCAACTGCCCGATCGCCTACGTGAACCTCGTCGGTGGCCAGGACGAGCTGGTCTTTGACGGCCAGAGCGTGGTCGTGGACGCGAACGGCACGATCATCGCCCGCGCCGGCGCCTTCGAGGAGGCGATGCTCGTCACCGAGGTGAAGGCCCGGGCGTCCTCGGTGGGCACGCCGATCTCGCCCGCGCCGGTCGCGACGAGCTCGGCCTATCGGGTGAACGTGGTGGCGACGCCACTCGAGGAGACCGCCGAGATCTACCAGGCCCTGGTCACCGGGACGCGGGACTACCTGCGAAAGAACGGCTTTCGCTCGGTGATCCTGGGCGTCTCGGGCGGCGTGGACTCCTCGCTCGTGGCGACGATCGCCGTGGACGCGGTGGGCTCGGCGGCGGTGCGGGGCTTTGCGATGCCGAGCCGCTACTCGTCGGGCCACTCCGTCGCCGACGCGGCCGACCTGGCCCAGCGCCTCGACATCGACCTGGTCACCGTGCCGATCGAGGACGCTCACGTCGCCTTTGGCTCGATGCTGCACGGCGTCTTCGGCGCCGATCCCGTCGGGCTGACCGACGAGAACCTCCAGTCGCGCATCCGCGGGGTGATCCTGATGGCGGTCTCCAACGCGACCGGGGCGATCGTGCTGACCACCGGCAACAAGTCCGAGATGGCGACCGGCTACTCGACGCTCTACGGGGACTCGGCCGGCGGCTTCGCCGTGATCAAGGACGTCCCCAAGACCCTGGTCTACGAGCTGTGCCGCTACCGCAACGAGGTGGCGCGCTTGGCGGGTGACCCCGAGCCGATCCCGGTGTCGGTGCTCGACAAGCCGCCGTCGGCCGAACTGCGTCCCGACCAGCGTGACGACCAGTCCCTGCCGCCCTACGACGAGCTCGACCCGCTGCTCGAGCTCTACGTCGAGCGCGACCACACCGCCGAGGCGATGATCGAGCTCGGGCACAACCCCGAGCTGGTGCTGCGCATCGTGCGACTGGTCGACGGCAGCGAGTACAAGCGTCGCCAGATGCCCCCGGGCGTGCGGATCTCCTCCAAGGCCTTCGGACGTGACCGGCGCATGCCGATCACCAACGCCTTCCGCCCGACGTGACCTCCTCGAGCACCCTCGAGCTGGCGAGCGCCGCCGAGGCCCTCTACGGCGTGCTCGGGCGCCGGGCCGGCGAGGTGCGTGACGACGGCTACGTCGTGGGGCTCTACGAGATGGCGCGGTCCTGTGGCGCGGTGTCGCTCGCCCTGCGCGAGCGCGCCGGGGTGGCGACCGTGGTCCCCGCGCCGGTCGTGGTCGAGGTGCTCGAGCGGTCCATCGACGAAGACGCCACCGGGGCGCTCGCGGTCTACGCGACGACGATGGTCGTGCTGCCCCGATTCCTCGTGGCGCTGCGCGACGCGCGGCTCGACGAAGTGGACCCCGCGCACGCCGACGCCCTCGTCCAGGTGACCGACGTCGTCGTCGGCGCCCTGCGCCGGCTGGCCCAGCACGCCCACGACCAGGAGATCTACGACGACCCCACGTGGCAGGCGGCGGCGCGCTCGCTGTCGCGCACCCTCGAGGACGCCGGCTACGGCGAAAGCCTGGTCGTGTCCCGGTAAGTTGCCTACCCCCGTATAACTAGATACGTCGGGAAACCGCGACGGCGAAGAGGGAGAGCATGGCTAAGGACCGCGTAGATCGCGACGACGAGGATCTCGTCCGTCTGTACCTGTCGGACATCGGCCAGTACACGCTGTTGACCAAGGACGACGAGGTCCAGCTCGCCCAGGCCATCGAAGAGGGCCGCGAGGCCCGCGCCGAGCTGCTCGCCGCCGAGACCGACAAGAAGATCAAGCTCACCCCGGCGCGCAAGCAGTCCCTGCGCCGCGCCGAGCACCGCGGCGACCAGGCCGAACGTGACTTCGTGCAGTCGAACCTGCGCCTCGTGGTCTCGATCGCCAAGAAGTACCAGGCCTCGGGTCTGCCCCTGCTCGACCTCATCCAGGAGGGCAACCTCGGCCTGATGCACGCCGTCGAGAAGTTCGACTGGCGCAAGGGCTTCAAGTTCTCGACCTACGCCACGTGGTGGATCCGCCAGGCGATCACCCGCGGCATCGCCAACACCGGGCGCACGATCCGGCTCCCGGTGCACGCCGGGGACACCCTCGCGCGCGTCCAGAAGGCCCAGTCGCGCCTCGAGCTCAAGTTCGGCCGTCCGCCGACGATCAAGGAGCTCTGCGACGAGTGCGAGATGCCCGAGGACAAGCTCATCGAGGCCTTGCGCTTCCGCTCCGAGCCGATCTCGCTGTCCGAGCCGCTGCGCGAGGACGGCGACGCCGAGCTCGGCGACGTCGTCGAGGACCGCTCGGCCGAGTCGCCCTTTGACGTGGCGGCCGTGAAGATGATGCCCGCGGCCATCGAGAAGCTGCTCCAGCCCCTCGACGAGCGCGAGCAGAAGATCCTGCGGATGCGCTTCGGGCTCGACGGGGCCGGCGAGATCCGCACCCTCGAGGACGTGGGCGCCGAGATGAACCTGACCCGCGAGCGGATCCGTCAGATCGAGGCCCGGGCGATGAGCAAGTTGCGCCACCCCTCGTCCGACACGGGTGCGCGGGACCTGCTGACGCTGTAGGACTACCGCCGCCGGATTCGCGACTGCCCGAGGACGGCCGCCGCCCCGATGACGATCGCGCTGATGAAGTACGGCGTGCGCGACTTGGCGCCGTCGTGCACGCGCACCGGGTGGGTGAAGCTCAGGATCGGCCACTGGTTGTCGTGCGCCAGTCGCGCCAGCTGCTTGTCGGGGTTGACCGCGTAGGCGTGGCCCACCGACTGGAGCATCGGCGCGTCGGTCTCGGAGTCGGAGTACGCGTAGGAGATCGCCAGGTCGATGCCCCGGCGCTCGGCGAGATCCTTGATGGCCTGGGCCTTGCTCTCGCCCTGGGCGAGGAACTCCATCTCGCCGGTGAACTTGCCGTTCTCGTCGATCGTGGCGCGCGACGCGATCGCGCCGGTGATGCCGAGCAGTTCGGCGAAGGGCTCGACGATCTCGGTCGGCGCCATGCTCACGAGCCAGACCTCGTCGCCCTGACCGAGGTGGTGCTCGATGAGGGCCTTGGCCTCGGCGTAGACGAGCGGCTCGATCACCTCGGTGATGGTGCTCGCGACCAGCTCGTGGACCTCGTCGCGGTCCCAGCCCCTGGTCACGCGCAGCACTGAATCGCGGATCTTGGCGAGCTTCTTGTCGTCGGCGCCGAAGCGCAGGAAGAGGATCTGGGTGACCGCGGCGCGGATCATGGTGCGCCGGTGCAGCAGCCCGCGGGCGTGAAACTCCGGGCCCAGGGCGACGATCGATGATTTGGCGATCACCGTCTTGTCGAGGTCGAAGAACGCAGCCCGCACGGCCTCATGCTAGGCCGGCGATACCCGGCGGCTCGGGTCAGCCGATGAAGGCGTCGGCGCAGTCGTGGGTCGCGTCTTCGCGAGCCATCAAGATGACGTGGTCGTGCTCAAGGAACCGCATGGTCGGCGTCGGGGTGAGGGGCTGCTCGCGGCGTACGACGGTCACCACGCGCACGGCGTCGGTGAGTCGCAACTCGTCCAGGGTCAGCTCGTTGGCCACGGCCGGCGCACTCGCGCTCAGGGTGACCTCGATGAGCTTCATCTTGCCGTTGGCGAGATCGAGCAGCTTGATGATCGACCCCACCTCGACGGCCTCGTCGACGAGCGAGGTGATCAGGGCAGGCGTCGAGACCGAGACGTCCACGCCCCAGCTCTCGTTGAACAGCCACTCGTTGCGCGAGTTGTTGATGCGCGCGATCACGCGCGGCACGCCGAACTCCTGCTTGGAGAGCCAGCTGACGACCAGGTTGTCCTCGTCGTCACCGGTCGCGGCGATCACGACGTCGGCGTCGCGCAGGTCGGCCGAGACGAGGCAGGCGTACTCGCAGGCGTCGGCCGCCATCACGTTCACGCCGTGCAGGGTCGCCTTGAGCTTCTCCGCGGTCGCGGTGACCTGCTCGAGCAGGGTCACGTCGTGATGCCGGTCGATCAGGTCGAGGGCGATCGCGGTGCCGACCGACCCGCCGCCGGCGATGACGACTCTCACGACGCCCCCTGCAGCATGGCCGTCAGGTCCTCGAGACCCTGGGGGGTCACGAGGAACTCGAGCATGTCGTCCTCCTGGGCGAACAGGCCGTCGATGGCCACGCGCCCGACGCCACCGCGGATCAGCCCGACGACCCGGACGCTGTCGCCGAGGTTGAAGTGCGCGAGCGGACGCCCGGCGAGCACGTCGGGCACGATGCGCTCCACCAGGTGCAAGGTCCCCGCGCCATCGGTCCACTCGATCGAGTCGTCCGAGGGCATCATCCAGCGCTTCACCTGCTGGGTCGTCCACAGCGACGTGGCGACCGTCGGGATGCCGAGCTTCATGTAGATCTCGGCGCGCTGGGGGTCGTAGATGCGCGCGACGACGTTCTTGATGCGGTAGGTGTCGCGCGCGATGCGCGCGCAGAGGATGTTGGTGTTGTCGCCGCTCGTCACGGCCGCCAGGGCGTCGGCGTGGCCAGCCTCGGCCTTGAAGAGGATGTCGCGGTCAAAGCCCGACCCGAGCAGGGTCTTGCCGTGGTAGCGGGTCAGTCGACGAAAGGAGTCGCGGTTCTTGTCGATGATGACGACCGAGTGCCCGTCCTCGGAGAGTTGCATGGCCAACTCGGACCCGACACGGCCGCACCCGACCACCACGATATGCACCAGGTCATCAGACCACATTTCGCCCACGGGGCGCAACCAACCAGGCGTCGGCGGCCGACGTCGCTTAGTGTACTCATGGTGTCAGAGGCGGATAAGCAGATAACGAGCAACACCCCGGTGTTGACCTCGCACGCCAACGTCTCGACCGTCTACCCCGAGACCTTGGGCTACCGGCTCAAGCGGATCCTGCTCGGGCGGCCCTACGTCACCGAGCAGCTGGGCGGCGAACGCCTTCGTCGCACCATCGCCCTCGGCGTGCTCGCGCCGGACTGCATCTCGTCCTCGGCGTACGGCACCGAGGAGATCCTGACCCAGCTGACGCCCTACATCGGGCTCGCGGCCTTCGCGCTCGTCGTGCCGATCATGTTCGTGATCATCGGCGTGCTCTTCTTTGTCACGACGTCGTACCTGGACGTCATCAAGTACTACACGACCGCCGGCGGCTCCTACGTCGTCGCGCGCGACAACTTCGGCCCCAAGGTCGCCCAGATCGCCGCGGTGGCGCTGCTCATCGACTACATCGTCACCGTCGCCGTGCAGTGCTCGGCCGGCACCGCCGCGTTGACCAGCGCCTTCCCGAGCCTCGCCTACTACACGGTGCCGATCACCGTGGGCGTCGTGGTGATCCTCATCTACGGCAACCTGCGCGGCCTGCGCGAGGCGGGCAGCTACTTCGCCTTCCCGACCTACTTCTTCATTCTCATGCTCGGCACCACGATCATCGTGGGCTACGTGAAGAAGTTCGAGGGCACGCTGCACCACGTGGCCCAGCCCGCCACGCACCTGCTCGTCAAGCAGCAACTCGGCCACCCCGGCAGCGGCCTGCTCTACGGGGTCGCCTTCCTCACGCTGCTGCGCGCCTACGCCAACGGCGGCTCGTCGCTCACGGGTCTCGAGGCCATCTCCAACGGGGTCGCGAGCTTCCGGCGCCCCGAGTCGCTGCACGCGCGCCAGACGCTCGTGGTGATGGCCTCGGTGCTCGCCTTCTTGCTGCTCGGCACGACCCTGCTCGCCGCGTGGACCCACGCGCTGCCCTTCGCGACGGGCACCCCGACCGTGGTCAGCCAGGAGGTCCAGGCGGTCTTCGGCTTGCACGGCATGGGCCACGTGATCTTCCTGCTGGTGCAGTTCTCGACGCTGCTGATCCTCTACACCGGCGGCAACACCTCCTTTAACGGCTTCCCGTTCCTCGCCAACTACGTCGCCACCGACCAGTACCTGCCCCGCCAGCTCACCAAGCGCGGTCACCGGCTCGCCTTCTCCAACGGCATCATCGTGCTCGGGGTGGTGTCGCTCACGCTGATCATCGTCTTTCGCGCCCAGGTGAACGGCCTGATCTCGCTCTACGCGATCGGCGTCTTCACGGGCTTCACCCTCGCGGGCGCGGGCATGGTCGCCCGGCACTTGCGCGAGCGCCAGAACAAGTGGCGCTTCGGCGTCGTGGTGAACGCGACCTCGGCCACGGTGACCGGGATCGTCGTGCTCGTCTTCGTGCTCGCCAAGTTCACCGAGGGCGCGTGGATCATCGTGCTGGTCGGGCCGATCATGTACTACGGCCTCATCCGCTTCAACCGCCAGTACGTGCGCGAGGACGAGGCATTCAACGCGAGCCGTGCCCGGGGTCTCGCGAGCATCTCCATGAACCGGGTCATCGTCTTCATCGACAACTACGACCTCGTGACCGAGCGCGCCCTGCAGTACGTGACGACGCTCAACCCCTACTCGGTGCGCGCCGTGCACTTCGACATCGACCCCATGGTCACCAAGCGCCTCGAGCGCGCCTGGGGGGCGGCCAACACCACCTCGGCGGGGATCGCCCTGGAGATCGTCGAGTGCGAGGACCGGCGCGTGGATCGCGCGGCGCTCGAGCTGGTGGCCGACGTCGTGCGCGACCCGGACGTCTTTTGCATGGTGATCCTGCCGCGCCGCGGGTTCTCGAGTCGCTTCCAGCGGCTCTTGCACGATCGCACCGCCGACACGATCGCCGGCGCGGTGATGCACATCCCGCGCACCGCGGCGACCATCATCCCCTACCGCATGGGCCGCCCGCGCGTCGTCGAGGGTGCGACCAGCGAGCCCACGATGAGCGACGAGGTGGTGCGCGGGGGCGTGCGCGAGGACGCGCACCTCGAGGCCGACGTGAAGCTGGCCGAGCGCTCGGGCGGCGCCTTCCCGATCGGGGGCCTGCGCCAGCGCCAGTTCGCCGAGATCGCCGGGCGCGTGCGGGCCATGACGATCAACCACGAAGGCGGGGTGCACGAGCTGCGCTGCGTGATCGCCGACAACTCGGGCTCGGTGACCCTGGTCTTCCAGGGCCGCTCGAACGTCCCGGGCATCGAGCGCGGCACGCGCCTGCTCGTGCGCGGGACCATCACGTCGCTGCGCCGCGAGGCCGTCATCTTGAATCCGCAGTACGAGATCGTCGCCGCCCCGGCGAACGAGGAGTAGGGCCGCGACGGCCCAAAACGGGCTGGGAACTGGGATTGGGTGCCGCGCTGCGCGGCGCCTGGTCCGCCCGGGGCGGTGGTCTGTCTAGTTTGTAGGGCGGCACCGCCGAGTGCGGCGAGGGTAGTGAGGTGATGATGGCGCGAGCCTTAGTGATTGTGGAGTCGGTGGCCAAGGCCACCCGCATCCAGGGCATGCTCGGGCCCGACTACATCGTCAAGCCGTCGGTCGGGCACGTGCGCGACCTGCCCCAGAGCGCCGCCGAGATCCCCGCCTCGGTCAAGGGCGAGAAGTGGGCGCGCCTGGGCATCAACGTGGACGACCACTTCAAGCCCGTCTACGTCGTCAGCTCGGACCGGACCAAGGTGGTGGCCGAACTGCGCGCGGCCCTCAAGCAGGTCGACGAGCTCTACCTCGCCACCGACGAGGACCGCGAGGGCGAGGCCATCGCCTGGCACCTCGAGGAGGTGCTCAAGCCGAAGGTCCCGGTCAAGCGGATGGTCTTCCACGAGATCACGCCCACGGCCATCGAGCGCGCGGTGCGCGAGACCCGCGACCTCGACCTGCGACTCGTCGACGCCCAGGAGGGTCGCCGCTTCCTCGACCGGCTCGTCGGCTACGAGGTGTCGCCGGTCCTGTGGCGCGCGGTCGACAAGGCCCGCTCGGCCGGCCGGGTCCAATCCGTCGCGATCCGACTCGTCTGTGAGCGCGAGCGCGAGCGCATGTCCTTCACCTCGGCGTCGTGGTTCGACGTCGTCACCACGCTCTCGGGTGCCTCGGGCACCCTCGAGGCGACCCTCGAGACCCTCGACGGCGCGGCGCTCGCCACCGGCAAGCACTTTGACGCCTCGGGCCGGCTCGATCCGGCGGCCGGCGTGGCCGCGATCGACGCGGCGACCGCTGAGTCGATCGCCGACCGGCTGCCCACGGTGCGCGCCCGGGTCGAGTCGATCACCGCCACCCCGCGCACCCAGCGCCATGAATTC
>JAJZSX010000098.1 GCA_021849435.1 Actinomycetes bacterium
GGCCGACTACATGGATCGTGACCTGAAGGCCCGCGCGAAGGTCACGTCCGCGCTGATCTACCCGGCGGTCGTGGCGGTGATGTCAGTGGTGACCGTAGTGATCCTCACCGTCGTCGTGCTGCCGCGCTTCGTCGTCTTCTTCAAGACGCTCAACGCCAAGTTGCCACTGCCGACTCGCATGATGCTGAACTTCTCGGGTTACATGACCCGGTGGTGGTACGTGCTGATCGCGGTCATCCTCATACTGGTGGGCGGTTTTATCACGATGCGGCGGACCAACTCGGGGCGGGCCCTACTCGACTCGTGGATCCTGCGGATCCCGGTCGTGGGTGACATCACCCGAACGTCGATCCTCGAGCGGACGCTGCGAATCCTGTCGTCGATGCTTCGCGCCGGCGTCGACCTGCCGCGATCGATGGCGGTCACGGCCGAAGCCGCGAACAACGACGTGTATCGCCACGCCCTTGACACCATCCGTGACGCGATGATGGAGGGCCAAGGTCTGGCGACTCCCCTCGCGAGAACCGGCCTCTTCCCGGGCGCCGCCCGTCAGATGCTTCGAGTCGGTGAAGAGACGGGAACCCTCGACCAGCAACTCGAGGTCGCGGCGGCCTACTACGGCCGGGAGCTCGAGACCAAGGTCGACCACGCGACATCCCTGTTCGAGCCGGCAATTATCGTGGTGATGGGCGTGGTCGTGGGATTCGTCGCCGTCGCATTGATATCGGCTATGTACGGTATCTACAATCAGGTCCAGGTGCACTAGAACTTCTAGATTGAAAATCTATTACTGAGGGGAGGTTGCACCATGGCGTCGAGCCGAGCAGTGATCGCGTCGCGCGGGGTGCGCACGCGTACAGCCCACCCTCGCAGCCTCGATCCGTCGGCGTCGCAGGGCGGATTTACCCTCGTCGAGTTGCTGGTCGTGGTGACCATCCTCCCGCTCATAATCGGTGCGCTCGCGCTCGGCATCGTGACGGTCTTCTCCCAGCAGTCCACGATCACCGGACGCCTCGCGGGATCCACCGATCTGCAGACCATGAACGCGACCTTCATCCGCGACGTCGAAAGCGCGCAGTCCCTGACCAATCAGTCCATCCCGCAGGCGTGCGGCGCGACGGGGTACCAGTTACTGGGTTTGACCTGGAGCGGTGGTCAGACGAGTGTCTCCTACGTCGAGGTTCCCGTCGCGTCCAACGCCAACGCCGCGAAGGGCTTTACCGAGCAGCTCCAGCGGCTCTACTGCGTCAATGGCAGTTCGACGCCCGTGTCGGTGATGGTCGTCTCGGCCGACGTGTCACAATCTCTCCAACAGGCGCCGACCATCTGTGTCGGCAACGTCTCGGCCGGCTCGTGTACGACGCCGTCGGTGTCGTCGTATCCCGTGCCGGCCTCGACGGTCGCCCAGGTGATGTTTCCGGTGTACGTACCCGTCAGTACGTCCACTTCGCCGTACGTGATGGTCGCCTCGCCGCGCCAGGGCCGAGGCGGCGGTCTCTCCAACGGTCCGAACCTGTCTACGCCGATCCTGCTCACCTCGACCCAGTGCGGCACGGTACTGACCGTGAACAACGGGGGGCAGCTGTGGATCAATGTGGGGGGCCAGAAGGGCAACGGCGTACTCACGGTCGAGTCGCCCTGCGCGGGCAAGAACGCCATCTATCACGCCGGTGACGCCAGTAAGGGCAGCATCTGCGTGTCGGCCATCGTCTCGGGGTCGTACCCGCTCGGAAGTTTCACGAATCCGAACCCGCCGGGGGTCTGTCCCGTGACTACGCCGACGTGGTACTACAGCGATCGTTTCACCAACCCCCTCGCTAACCTTCAAGCGCCACCGACGACGGGGCTCTCCGCGGGCACGTGCAGCGTCAACAAAGACTTCCCGTCCGGCTATACCTGCAGCGCTGGTTCCTATACGGGCCTCAGTAACGCGTCACCGTCATTTACGGGTGGCCAGACCACCTACACGTACGCGCAAAGGAAGTTACCCGTCTTCCCGAACAACTCGAGCGTTCACTTCACTGGCGGTGCCTACGCCTTCAGCGTGCCTGTGAGTTTTCCCAACGGCACGACGGCGATCTTTGATCTCGGGACGTACGCCTTCACCGCAACCGGGAGCGCCTTTGACGTCGCTGCGAATAATGGCGCCACGATCACGGGCAACAACGTGCTTTTCTACGCGCCCAACGGGACGATGTCTTTTGGTAACAACGCCAACGTCGCACTGAGCGCCAACCTGGACCTCAACTACTACGGGGTCACGGTCTGGGACGGACCAAAGGTGAGTGTTGGGAGCGATTGTCCCACGCCGCCGCCGGCGTATTCCCTCACGCTCGCGAACAACGGCACTGATAGTTACGGCGGGGTCTACGCACCCTGCGCGACGCTGATTACGCATAACAACGGCTCGCTAGATACCACACTCATCGTTGCGCAGTCGGCGCAGTTCACCCAGAACACGACCATCAACGTGACGCCATGACGACACGGCGGGGCCCGCAACGGGCTGACGGGGTGTGTTCGGTGCGAACGACGATTCGTCGCGACGACCGTGGCGACACGCTCATCGAGGTATTGATGACCATTCTGGTGGTCGCCATCACCGCGGTGTCGCTGTTGCTTGCCTTCTCGGGATCGATTGCCGGATCGGCGTCACACCGCAGTCTCGTGGCCCAGGACGTCGCGCTGCGCACCGTCGCCCAGGACGTGTACGCACAGGTCGCTCAGCAACAGGATCCCCTCTACCAACCCTGTGCGACGTACTACGGCAGTGCGTCGCCGTCGTCCCAGTTCAACGCACCGTCCGGTTACACCTCGACTGTCGCCGTGTCGGGCTATTACTACAACAATCAGTGGAACGTGACATCACCATCTGACTGTACGACGCCGGTACCCCAACAGTTGCTCGTGACGGTCACGCCGACGTCTGGACCATCGTCTCAAACGACGATCGTCGTCAGTGGATTGCCAACGTCGTCGACGGCCTTCACGATTACGTCGATCACGCCGTCCTCGGTCACGCCGGGAACGAACAGCCAGTACATCACGATTGCGGGAACGGGTTTTCAAAGTGGAGCCGTCGGCTCGTTCCCCGCCGGTTCGGGCGTCACGTTCTCGGGTGGTTCGACGAGTTCACCCCCGTCGTCGCCCCAACCATCATCGTGGACGTTCCTCTCCTCGACCGCGATCGAGGCCCAGATCGACGTCGCGTCGGGTGCGACGGGACCCGTGACCTTCACGCTCACCAATCCCGACGGCTCGACTGCGACGTTCCCACTCGCCATCTCACCGGGTCCCACGATCACCGCCATCAACGGTTCCGCGAACCCACTGACCCTGTACATCGATGACACCAACGATCCGTTCGATCTCACGGGCACGAACTTTCAGTCGGGGGCGGTGGTGTCCATCACGCCATCGGGCGTGAGCTTTGACTCATCCAATCCATCACCCGGCTGGACTGTCGTCTCGCCAACGTCGATCACGACCTCGGTTGACGTGTCGTCGAGCGCGAACGCGGGAACCTACCACGTGACCGTCACCAATCCCGATGGACAAGTTTCGAATGCCTATCCCTTCATCGTCGCCTATCCGGCCCCGACGATCCTCAAGGTCAACAACGGCGATAGTGGAAACACCTGCACGGTGAAGTTTCCCGGAAAGTCTGGACACGTTGCTCCCCGACTCAGCCCGCACGACGACACCAATGTCACCTGTGTTGTCACGGGGACAAACTTCTACTCGCCGGTGACCGCCACGTTAAGCGCGGGCAATGGGAGTAACAATCTCCCCACTATCAGCACGTTCACGGTCAACTCCCCGACCTCACTGACTCTCACGCTCTCGAACCCCAACGGGTACACGTGGGGCGGAAAGGCGGGTCCGTCAACCTATAACCTCACGGTCACAACGCCCGGCGGCTCCGCGTCCTACTCCAACGCCATCACGGTGACTGGTTAGGACGTACATGCGACCCTTGTACGGCGCGTTGGGGCGCGAGGTCGCATCGTCGACGCGCCGTAGCGGCGCGCAGCGGCAGTCGGTGTTCACAGGTCGCCGTGGCTCCGAGGACGACGGGGCCTCGTTGATCCTCGCGCTCGTCTTTCTCATCGTCGTGAGTCTGATCACCATCTCTATCGCCGGACTCACGGCGGCCGACCTACGGCTCACCTCGAACTTCTCGAGCGCCCAGTCGATGACGGCCGCGGCCGACGGGGCGACCGAGGTAGCCATCAGTTACGCCCGGTACAACTTCGTCGGTGCGACGCTCAACAGTCCGGCGCCCTGTAATCCCTCGCAGCTAATCAATAATCAGGCAGTTCGGGCGTGGTGTAATACCCACTGGGTTCCGCTCGCGCCCGCGACGAGGACGGTCATCGTCTCGACGTGTCTTGCGAGCGTGACGTCGGGGGCGTCCTGTGAGAGCAGCCCGCTCGTGCAGGCGATCGTGGTGTTCGATGACTATCCCGCGTCGAGCAGTTACTCGTCGTGCGTCCCCGACGTCTCGACGAATACGACCTGTGGATCGCAGATGGACCTGCAGTCCTGGGCGTACAACGTGGTGCCGCCGGTGGTGACGTCCTACGACGTGACGCTGCCCGGCCCGCCGCCGGTAGTCATGCCGCCCAACACGTCGGCGTGCAACACCACCGGTGCGTCCGTCACACTCACGGGAACCGGCTTCACGCCTTCGTCGAGCATCGAGTTCGTCTCGGCGAGTAACTACGGGAGCAACGTGGTCTTACAGGCTTCGAACGTCACCTACGTGAGTCCAACCTCGCTTACGGGCACGGCACCACTGATTCCTAGCGGGAGCGGCTCCTTCTACATTGAAGTGACCGGCCTGACCGGTGCGAATGCGATTGGGTCCTTAACGCTGACGCCTACCTGGACCTGCTAGTCGTGCTAGAGCGCACGGTGCAGCGTGGGTCCTGACCGAGACGCGCGTTCTCGCACTATTCCAAGTTCCTACGTTTACTCATTGGAAACGAAATGCCCAGGAGTCACGCCCAACTGTCAGAGAAGATCGCAGTGACGCGTCCCGACGTTCTGTGTGATCGGAGCGAATATCAGTTGCTCGACTGATTCTTATATGGTAGAAATACTTTCGCGATCCGCGAATGGTGGATTGGCAGGTGTCGGTTCCGGTTGACGAAAGGCAGACAGCATGATTCGGACGTATCAACGGATTCAACGGCGTCGGTCCGCCGGTGAGATCGACGGGGGCTTCACGTTGATTGAACTCCTCATCGTAATCATCGTGCTCGGCATCCTGGCCGCAATTGTGGTATTTGCGTTGGGTAGCGTGACGGGTAAGGCGACGTCAGCGGCTTGCCAGACTGATGCGTCGACCGTTGGCACGGGTGTAGCTGCTCTCGTGGCCGAGAACCCGGCCTATCAGACGGCTGGCTTAACCGCCGCGCAGTTTCAGACGGCGATGACGCAAGTTTCACCTTCGCCGTACACCAGTGGTTCGATTACAATCAACGGCAACCCATTCATCCACACGTGGCCAACCTCGAGCTCCTATGCCATTTCGGTCGGCGATGGTACCGCGCCTGCGACGGCAAGTATCAAGACGGCTCCGTCTTCCGGACTCCCGGGAGCGGGAACCGCATCGGTCTACGGTGACGTGTATGTGGAAGCACTGACTGGTAAGTACAAGAATGACTTTTTCGATGCAACGGTAGCGCCCAATGAGGCGTGTAACTGGGCGGTCAACGGCAAGCCGTAATCGTCCGAGATTGATTCATTGACCACGCGGTCCACGCGCTCGGCACTTGCGTCGAGGCGTGGACCGCGTGGCTGTTTATCGGGGAATAATCGGGGAACTACCTGGAGGGTGACGTGAGCGGAGGCGACGGGAGCGTAGACCACTGGCTCCAGATCCTGTGGGACAAGGGGGGATCGGACCTACTCTTAGCCGGGGGGTCGGCACCTCGTATCCGAGTGGACGGCAAGTTGATCCCGGTCGAGGGCTCACCCACGCTGTCGGCGGACGACGTGAGTGCGATGGCGATACCACTGCTCACGGATGGCCAGCGCCAGGTCTTCCACGATCAGATGGATGTCGACTTCGCCTTCTCGTGGCGCGATCTCGCGCGCGTGCGCGGCAGCATCTTCACTCAGCGTGGCCAGGCGGCCGTGTCGTTGCGGATCATCCCGAGCAAGATCCCCACCTTCGAGACGCTGGGCCTACCGTGGGCGGCTGAGTGGGTCGCGCAGCAGCCGCGCGGCTTCGTGCTGGTGACAGGACCGACGGGATCGGGCAAGTCCACCACCCTCGCGTCGATCATCGACCGAATCAACGAAACGCGGGCCGCGCACATACTCACCATCGAAGACCCCGTCGAGTACGTGCATAATCACAAGCAGTCGGCGGTCACCCAGCGCGAAATCGGACTCGACAGCCCCTCCTTCGATCGAGCCCTCCGGTCCGCGTTGCGCGAGGACCCCGACATTTTGCTCATCGGCGAGATGCGCGACATCGACTCGATCCAGATCGAGCTGACGATGGCCGAGACGGGCCACCTCGTCTTTGCGACGCTGCACACGAACGACGCCGCCCAGGCGATCGACCGCATCATCGACGTGTTCCCGGCCTGGCGCCAGGAGCAGACCAGGGTGCAGCTCGCCGCGTCGCTCAGCGCGATCGTCGCCCAGCGCCTCGTGCCCAAAGTCGGCGGTGGGATGGTGGCGGCCTTCGAAGTACTGATCGCCACCAGTCCCGTGCGCAACCTCATCCGCGAGGGGCGATCCAATCAGCTGACCAACGTGATGTTCACCAACTCGAAGGAAGGCATGCAGGTGCTCGAGATCGACTTGGCCCGATTGATCATGGCGGGGACGATATCCTACGAAGATGCCTTCGCGACGAGCGCGCACCCCAAGGAGTTGACACGAGCCCTCGAATTCTCGGGATACAAGGGCCCCAAGACCTGAGCCGTTCGTGACGCTCCGTCGCGGTCCAGAACTTCCGTATCTGTTGGTGGCTGGCGTGACCCCGGTTGGGCGCGGCTGGCTGCTCGCGGGAGCGAGGCACCACGCGGCGACGTTCATGCCCGAGCCACCCAAGCTATTCGCGAGTTTTCTCGAGGTCTTGAACGAGCGTCCCGCCTACGCGACGATCGTGGTCAACGCGCCGATTGGTTTTCGCGACGAGGTGGGTGATCCACCGCGAGCCTGTGACCTCGCGGCACGAGTGTTGCTCGCCAACCGCCGGACGACCGTCGCGACCGCGCCGACGCGCGCGGCCCTCGCCGGCTACGCGAGCTCGACTGCGGGCCTCGACGCGGCCACGCTCCAGCGACTGCCTCGTTACCGCGAGGTGTTCAACGAGATGTCGCCGTTCCGTCAGCGAGTGGTCTACAGTGGGCACCCGGAGTTGAGCTTTTACCAGTTGAACGGCGACGTTCCTTTGCGTCGGTCGAAACGTCGTGAGGAGGGTCGCGACGAACGTCGCGAACTGCTCACGATGCGCATCCAGAACGCGCACGTGATTCTCGAGGCTGACCTACCGGTGCCCGAGAAGCACCTATTGGACGCAGCCGCACTGCTGTGGACGGCGCGGCGAGTGAACGGCAAGGCAGCCAGGCGAATCCCGAGTGACGCCGAGTGGGACAGTGAAGGGCTGCGCACCGAGTTCGTCTACTAGAGACCTTTCGGTAATACCCTGATAGCGGTGGTAGACATGGGAAACTGTTCTCATGACACCTTCCTCTCGTTCCAAGACGTCTGTGCCACCAACGACGAGCCAACGTGTTCGTCCACGTCGGGACTTCGAGGCGTTGACCCAGCGTCGACTGCGCGCCGGCAAGATGTTCGAGGATGGCTCGCCCCAGGCTGACGTGGTTCGCGAACTGGGCGTGTCACGAGAGACCGCCTCGCAGTGGCACGCGACCTGGCGCGAACATGGCGTCGATGGTCTGCGCGGTGCGCAGCGCGCCGGGCGCTTGCCCAAGCTCACCGACGAGCAACTCGTCAACGTCGAGAGGGCCCTCGCCAAGGGACCAACGCACAACGGTGACAGCGGACATGAGAAAATCCCCATAGGCGGTCATTGAGAATCCCCGGGGGCGGACAAGTCTTCTCCCCAGGCATGGCCCCCATATTCCCCACGACAAGGTCGCAAGAACTGATTCCGACCAACGCGAAGTATCCCTAATTTGAAGCCCCTCCTCGAGAAACGTGGCAGTGACATCTGACCACTAACCCGAGGAGGGACCACATCCATGTTGTCAAAGGAAATTGTCATGAATATTCTCGAGGCATTCGAC
>JAJZSX010000099.1 GCA_021849435.1 Actinomycetes bacterium
ACGACGCGCCGAGGAACCGGGCCTGATCACCCAACTGCTCCTCGAGCCTCAGGAGTTGATTGTACTTCGCCACCCGGTCAGAACGTGCCGGCGCCCCCGTTTTGATCTGGCCGGCGTTCGTCGCCACAGCCACGTCGGCGATCGTCACGTCCTCGGTCTCGCCCGAACGGTGCGAGATCACCGTCGTATAACGGGCGCGGTTCGCCAGGGCCACGGTGTCCAGGGTCTCGGTCAACGTGCCGATCTGGTTCAACTTGATGAGAATCGAGTTGGCGACGCCGCGTTCGATTCCGCGCTGGAGCAGCGTGGAATTGGTCACGAAGATGTCGTCGCCGACGAGTTGGATGCGACCCCCGAGCTTCGTTGTCAACGCCGCCCAACCGTCCCAATCCTCCTCGGCCATGCCGTCCTCGAGCGACACGATCGGGTACCGGTCGCACAGGTCGGCCCAGTAGTCCACGAACTCGAGGCTCGACAGCACCCGACCCTCACCGTCCAGGTGGTAGGCGCCGTCGCGCCAGAGTTCCGAGGTCGCCGGGTCGAGCGCGATCGCGACATCGAGTCCCGGGGTCCGTCCAGTGGACTCGATCGCCTCGACGAGGATCTTGACGGCGCTCTCATTGTCCGCGAGATCCGGCGCGAACCCTCCCTCGTCACCGACGGCGGTGGCGAGCCCCCGCTTGGCGAGCACTCCCTTTAGGGCGTGGTAGGTCTCGGTGCCCCATCGCAGTGCCTCGGCGAAGGACGACGCCCCCACGGGCATCACCATGAACTCTTGGAAGTCCACCGAGTTCGCCGCGTGCACACCACCGTTAAGGACATTCATCATGGGTACCGGCAAGACGTGAGCGTTGACCCCGCCCAGGTACTGATAGAGCGGCACGTTGGACTCCATGGCGGCGGCCTTGGCCACGGCCAGCGAGACTGCGAGCATCGCGTTGGCCCCCAGGCGGGACTTGTTGTCAGTGCCGTCGAGGTCAATCAGCGCAAAGTCGATCCGGCGCTGCTCGAAGGCGTCGAAGCCCTCGAGCGCGTCGTAGATCTCGCCGTTCACGTGGCCCACGGCCGTCTCGACACCCTTGCCGCCCCAGGCGTCCCCACCGTCGCGCAGTTCTACGGCCTCGTGGATGCCCGTCGAGGCGCCCGAGGGCGACGCGGCACGACCGACGGCCCCAGACTCGAGGAGCACTTCGGCCTCAACGGTCGGATTGCCGCGCGAATCCAGGATCTGCCTACCTCGTACCAATTCGATCGCGCTCATGGCGACTCCTTCCCACTCGGCTCAACGCTAGTTGGTGTCCCCGTGGCCCTCGGATGACGCCTCGGTCGCGCGAACGCGCTCGGCCACGCGATGGACCCGGTCGCGGAGCACGCCCTCGAGGTCGACCCCGGCGCCGTACGCGGCCCGCGCCAGCGCTTCGATCGCGTCGCCCCAGGCGGGATCGACGTCCGAGCTCGAGCTCGCGTCAGACACCGCGGGCGCGGCGTCGAGCGCGGCCAGGGCGCGCGCCGCGGCGTCGACCTCGTGGCCGAGCTCGTCACGCGCAACACCCACTGAGGTGGCCTTGCGCAGCAATTTGGTGTACAACGTGAGCGCGGGCAGTTGCCACGCGATCCCGTCGAGCACCGAGGTCCGCCCCTTCTCAGCCTGTTTGATGACCTCCCAGCGCGCCGCGACGTCGTCCGCGTCGCGCACCTTGACGTCCGCGAAGACGTGCGGGTGGCGCCCGATGAGTTTGCTTCGCACCGCGTCGGCGATCGTGGCCAGATTGAAGCGGTCGAGCTCGTCGCCGAGTTCGGCGTGAAAGACGATCTGGAACAGCAGGTCGCCGAGCTCCTCTTGGACGTGGGCGATGACGGCGGGCGTCGGCTCGGGTTCGCCTCGCACGAGGCTCTCGAGCGCGTCGAGGGCCTCGTAGGCCTCCTCGAGCAGGTGACGGGTCAAGGACGCGTGGGTCTGTTCCTGGTCCCAGGGACAGGCGCGACGAAGCGTGCGCGTGAGCGACACCAGGTCATCGGTCGCCGCCCCGGCGCTTCGCAACTCGTCCACCCAGAGCGAGGTCAGGTGATCCGCCGCGAATCCGGCCAACTCGCAAGCCGCCAGAACCTCGATGACCTGGTCGGGAAGTCCGAGGTGGTGCAGCACGGTGACCGGCGTCTCAGGCGCGAGCCGGTCGGCGACCGAGGCGAGGACCGGGGCCGAGTAGGTCTGGAGCACGAGCAGCGGTCCCGGTCCGACGAGCGGTTCCGTGGAACCGAGCGCGTCGACCACGCGCAGTCCCACCGCCATCGGGTCACGGCCGAGGGCGCCGCAGGCGAGGTCGATGACCGAGACGGCGGGCTCACAAACCACTCGAACGGGCCGTTCGTAGAGCAGCTCGACGGTTCGCTCGGCGACCACGGGCGAGCCCGGCACGACGTAGACGACCTCGCCGGCCTCGTTCGCCAAGCGCACCAGGTCGTCGGCGATGGCCCGATAGAGCTCGTCGAAGGACTCGGCCGTGTCGTACCAGTCGTCGTAGCTCGCAATCGAGTCGAGCGAGGCCGCGGCGGGGTGACGACGGGTGCGCAGTCGCACCTCCGGCGATCCGTTGATCAGGCGCCACGCGCCCTCGGTGACCAGGTCTCGGTCACCCGGCCCCAGTCCGACCACGCGGACCGTTGGTTCGCTCACTGATAATTGAGCGCGCTCGGAGCGGTCAACGTCGTTGCGCCCGTGACGTCAGCCGTCGGCGGCAGCGCCGGCACGAAGACCGTCGGCCCGTTGGTCCCGAACGCCCAACGGCCCAACGCGGGATCGACGGCGATCACCGCTTGGTTGAGGATGTCGTTCTTCACGGTGTTGGCCTGGTTCGCGTTGAGGTTGCGCACGTCATTGAGCACGGCCGCCTCGGCCTGGGCGAACGGGGTCGGGGTGCGCCTGGTGGGCGCGATGTAGAGCGCGTAGGCAACGCCGTTGCTGTTCGTGGACAGCGGGGTCTTCGGGAAGGTGTTGAGCGGGGTCGTCGCGGAGTCCGCGCGCACGGCCGCGTACAGGTTCGAGGTCGGACCGTAGCAGCCGTACTTTCCGCCGTGCAGCGAGGAGGGGTCGATCGAGAACTGCTTGGCGAGCGCAGCCACCGAGGCGCCCTTCGCCTGGGCAGCGGCGAAGGCGGTCACGTCGGTCGTGGGCACCTCGGCGACGCTGATGCAGATGGTCTCGTAACTCGAGCGGTGCGCGTCGAAGTAGGTCCGCAGCGCACTCGGGGTGAGCGGAATGGTCGAGTTCAACTTGCTCACGAGGTAGAGCGACTCGGCCTGGGCAAGTACCTGGGCGTCACGCATCGACGGCGTCATCGCCGCGAGCGCCTGGGCTGCGGTACCGGGGCAGCTAAGGGAGTTGGCCGCGGCGGCCTGGGACATCTCGGACTCGAGGGACGCCTTGGCCTTCACGAGGTCCGTGCTCGGCACGTAGTGCAGACGGCCGCGCACGTACTGGTCGATGGCCATGCCCTCGATGCGCAGATTCGACCACGCGGCGACCCCGGACGCGGCCATCGTGGACGAGCCGCCACCGGCGGAGAAGCTCGCCGGGGCGATCGCGGTTAGGTAACACTGAAGCGTCGGCGACGAGGCGATAGCGCTCAACTCGGCCCGTACCTCGGCCGCGGACACGGTCGCGCCGTTGACACTCACCCCCGAGGAGATGCTGGAGCGACCGACGAGGACCGCGAGAATGAGAGCGATGACGAAGAGAGCAGTGATTCGACGCACCCAGACAGCCTACCGAGTCGCCTCCGACGTCGAAGTGGCAGTCGTCGCGCGCACGAGGTCTCGCAACGCCGCGGGGGTAACCGACGACGCGGGCACCTCGAGACGGACCTCCCCGGTCGCCTCGTCATAGGCCCGCGAGCCGTGGCGTCGGCGAAGCCGCATCTGCTGGCTGAGCGAGAGCGCGACGGGCCCGAAGCGTACGACCGGTGTGGAACGTACGCCGACCTTGTCCGGCAGTACGGTGAGCTGACTCGCCCCGACCTCGAGACAGGCCAGTCGGAGCTCGGCCAGATCGAGCAGACCCTGCGCCGCGCGCGGCAGCGGCCCGTAGCGATCGGTCCACTCGTCGCGCAGGTCGGCCAGCGACTCGGGGCTCGACACGGCCGCGAGGCGCCGATAGGCCTCGAGTCGTGCGTCGTCGGCCTCGACGTAGTCCTTGGGCAGGTGGGCCTCACCGGGCACGTCCAACGTGATCGTCACGACGTCGGGCGCCACGATCCCCTTGGCCTCGGCCACGGCCTCGGCGACCAACTGGACGTAGAGGTCGTAGCCCACGGCGGCCACCGGACCGGACTGGTCGTGGCCGAGCAGGTTGCCCGCGCCACGGATCTCGAGGTCGCGCATCGCGATCTTGAAGCCGCTGCCGAGCGCGGTGTTGTCCCCGATAGTCCTCAACCGCTCGAAGGCCGTCTCGGACAAGGTCTTGCCCGCGGCGTGGAAGAGGTAGGCGTAGGCGCGCTGTCCCGAGCGCCCGACCCGCCCGCGCAGCTGGTGGAGCTGTCCGAGGCCCAGCCGTTCAGCGCGGTCGACGATGAGCGTGTTGACCGACGGCAGGTCGATGCCCGACTCGACGATGGTCGTGCACACGAGCACGTCGTAGCGGCGCTCCCAGAAGTTGACCATGATCCGCTCGAGGGTCCCCTCGTCCATCTGGCCGTGGGCCACCGCGATCCGGGCGTCGGGCACCAATTGGCCGAGGCGTCGTGCGACCTCGTCGATGTCGGACACGCGGTTGTGGACGAAGAAGACCTGTCCCTCGCGCAGCAGCTCGCGGCGCACGGCCTCGACGACCGCGGCTTCGTCGTACTCGCCCACGTGGGTGAGGATCGGACGTCGGTCGGCCGGTGGCGTGGTGACCATCGAGAGGTCTCGGATACCGGCGAAGGCCATCTCGAGGGTTCGCGGGATGGGGCTCGCCGACAGCGTCAGCACGTCCACCCCGACCGAGCGCGCCTTGATCGACTCTTTGTGACCGACGCCGAAGCGCTGCTCCTCGTCAACGACCAACAGGCCGAGCTGCTTGAAGCGCACCCCCTCACCGAGCAGGCGGTGGGTGCCGACGACCACGTCGATCGAACCGTCGGCGAGTCCCTCGATCGTCGCTCGAGCGTCCGCATCCTCTACGAATCGGCTGAGCAGCGCCACACGCACCGGGAAGCCGGCGAAACGCTCACTCAGCGTCGCGAAGTGTTGGCTCGCGAGCAACGTGGTCGGTACCAGCACCGCGGCCTGGCGGTTGTCCTGGACGGCCTTGAAGATGGCTCGCACGGCGATCTCGGTCTTGCCGAATCCCACGTCGGCACAGACCAGTCGGTCCATCGGGCGCTCGCGTTCCATGTCGGCCTTCACGTCCTCGATCGCCTGGGCCTGGTCAGGCGTCAACGTGAAGGGGAAGAGGTCCTCGACCTCGCGCTGCCAGGCCGTGTCGGGCGCGAAGGCGTGCCCCACCGCCACCGAGCGCTGTCGGTACAAGTCGACGAGCTCCTGGGCGACCAGGTAGGCCGCGGCGCGAGCCTTCGCGCGCGTTTTTTGCCACTCGGCCCCGCCCATGCGCGAGAGCGTCGGTGAGTCGCCACCCGTGTAGGGCGTCAGGACGTCGATCTGCTCGGTCGGCCAGTAGCTGCGGCCGTCCTTGAACTCGAGGATCAGGTAGTCGCGCACCGTCCCGTTGATGGCCCGCGTCGTGGTGCCCGAGAACCGGGCCACCCCGTGGTGGCGGTGCACGACGTAGCTCCCGACGGCGAGGTCGTCGAAGAAGCCGTCAACCGTGCGGGTGCGGGTGCGTGCGGCACGGTGCACCGTTCGCCGCCCCGTTAAGTCCGTCTCGCTCCAGACCACGACCTCGGGATCGTCCATCGAGAACCCCGCCGGCAGCAGGCTGTGCAGCACCGTGATGCGAACGTCGAGCGCCCGTTGCGGGTCCGTCGTGACCTCGAGGCCTTCGGCGCGCAGCTGATCGGCCATGCGCTCGACCGCGGCCGCGTTGGCCGTCAGCACGACGCCGCGACGCTTCGCCGACCACCCCCGAACGTGCGCCGCGATCCGGGCGGGGTCGCCCTGGACGACGGGCGGTGAGCTGACGAGCAGCTCGCCGCCCCCGGGGTTGTCCCCGAAGGCGACGTAGCCGCGGGCCATGACGTGCGCCCAGTCCTCGTGCAGCAGGGGAACGACGTCGCTCGCGCGCCACGTCGCCGCCACGGTGTCAGTCAGCTCGCGCTCCTCCTCGAGCAGTTCGCCCAGACGGTGGGAGGCCCGTTCGGGTTCAACGACGAAGACCGAGACGTCACCGAGCTCGTCGAGCAGAGTCCGACGCTCGTCACAGAACAGGGGCATCCACCCCTCCATCCCGTCAAAGGACTCCCCCGCCGCGATCCGGTCGAAGACGACGCTGCCCCAGGGCTCGGCCGAGACCATACGTCGGGCGCGGCCGCGAGTCGCGGGTCCCGCGAGCCACTCACGAGCCGTAATGAGCATCGTCTCGTCGAGGTCGCCGGTGGAGCGCTGGCTCGCCACGTCGAAATTAGTCACACGCTCGATCTCGTCGCCGAAGAAGTCCAACCGAATCGGTTGGTCCTCGTGCGGCGACCAGAGGTCGACGATGCCGCCTCGAACGGCGAACTCGGCTCGGTGCTCGACAATCGACTCGCGTCGGTACCCCATCGACACGAGCGCGCTGAGCAGCTCATCACGGTCGCGGAACTCGCCTCGCCGAACTGCGATCGGGGTGGGCGATGGTTCGGGTGCGAGGATCTGGGCGAGGGCGCGGATGGGCGCGACGACGATGCGCGGACGCTCGGCCTGGGCGAGGCGCCAGCGCACGAAGGACCTCGCGGCCATGACCGAGGCGTCAGGACTGACCCGTTCGAGGGGGTGGGTGTCCCACGCCGGCCACAGGGCGACGGCCGCGTGGTCGCCGAGCAGCGCCACCAGCGCGTCGTGGAGCAGTTCGGCCTCGGTCGAAGTGGCGACCACCGCCACGGTGAGGTCGTTCGCGCGGGCGTGAGCCGCGACCGCGAGCGGTGTCGAGGCGCCGCTCGGGGTGAGCGTGCCCGCGGCCAGGGCGTCGTTCAGGCGCGGCGTCGCGAGGTCGAGGACCCGAGTCAGACCGGTCGCGGCGCTCACGATCGATTCGCGCGCCGCTGAGCCTCGTCGAACCCGTCATCGAGCAAGACCTCGATGGCGTCGGCGGCCCGCTCGACATCGGCCTCGAGGGCGGCGCGTCGAGCGCCGGTCTGGCGCTGCAGGACGTGGTCGGCCCCCTGCTCCTTGCGTGGCGGCTTGCCGACGCCGATTCGCAATCGACAGAAGTCTTGGGAACCAAGGGTCTTGGCGATTGAACGAAGTCCGTTGTGCCCGGCGAGGCCGCCGCCGCACTTCAGCTGGAGCCGGCCGGGTTCGAGGTCGAGCTCGTCGTGGACCACGAGCAGTCGGGTCAGGTCATCGATCGAGGTGCGCCGCAGCAGTGGGGGCAGGGCGGCGCCCGATTCGTTCATGAACGTCGTCGGCACCGCGAGGGTGACCAGGCCCTGGGTCGTCTCAATCGTGGTCGACATCGCCCGCTGACGCCGTTCGAGGGTGAGGCGCCCCCCACGACGATTCGCCACGAGACGCACGGCGTCGCCGCCCACGTTGTGGCGGCTTCCCGCGTAGTCGTCGCCGGGGTTGGCGAGGCCAACGATGAGCCAGGCGCTGGAACTGCCGTGACGCGTCGCGGCCAACGAGCGCCGCAGCGACACGGGACTACTCCGTCGCGACGGCGCCGGCCTTCGCGGATCGACCGGCGTGGGTTGCGACCACCGCAGTCGCCGGGTCGCCGACGGGCTCGACGCCCGCTGGAAGCGCGAGGTCGGCGACTCGAATGGTCCCGCCGACGCGCAACTCCGAGATGTCCACGTCGATGTGCGTAGGGATCTGGTCGGGGCGCGTGCGAAGCTCGAGGCTGAACAGCTGCTGGTCGACCTCCCAGTCCGCGTGGCGCACTTCAACGGCGTCTCCGATGATGTGCAGCGCCACATCGGCGACGACCGGCTTGGTCGGGTCGACGATCTGGAAGTCAACGTGCGCAACCGTGCCACGAACCGGGTGGCGCTGGATCTCGCGGGCCATCACCAGGAACCGGCGGCCGTCGGCGTCCAGCTCGAGCAGCGTGTTGAGTCCCTGCTCCCCCGAGACGGCGGTACGGAACTCCTTGGCGTTGACG
>JAJZSX010000100.1 GCA_021849435.1 Actinomycetes bacterium
CGCCTCGGCGGTCGCCAACGCCGTGAACAACGACGGCCAGTCGGCCGACGAGCTCTACGTCTCGGCGGCCTACGCCGACGAGGGCGTCACGATGAAGCGCTTCTCGCCGCGCGCGCGTGGTCGCGCCGGCAAGATCATGAAGCGCGCCTGCCACATCACGGTGATCGTGTCGCGCCTCGAGGAGGACCGTCTCGAGGTGCTGCGCGCCGCGCGCAACGCCCAGGCGACCGCCTCGCGCAGCCGCCGCGTGGCCTCCTCGCGCAAGCGCGCCGACCAGCAGGCGAGCCTCAACAAGCGTGAGGCCGCCGCCGAGGCCGAGGCCGAGCTCGCCGACGTGGTCGAGACCGACGTGGTCGAGACCGACGTTATCGAGACCGGCGTGGTCGAGACCGAGGCCACCGAGGTGGTCGAGACGAGTGAGACGGCCGACGAGACGGTCGCGAGCGACGAGGTGACCGAGGTCGCCGAGTCCGAAGAGACGGAGAAGTAAATGGGTCAGAAGGTAAATCCCTACGGGTTCCGTCTCGGCATCACGACGGACTGGAAGTCGCGCTGGTTCAAGGAGAAGGGTTACAAGGACCTCGTCGTCGAGGACTGGAAGATCCGCGACTACCTGACCCGTCAGCTCGAGAGCGCCGCGGTGAGCCGCATCGAGATCGAGCGCAACTCGGACCGCATCCGCGTCGACATCCACACGGCCCGTCCGGGCATCGTGATCGGCCGTCGCGGTGGCGAAGCCGACCGCCTGAAGAAGGACCTCGAGAAGATCACGGGCCAGAAGAACAAGATCTCGCTGAACATCCAGGAGATCAAGCAGCCCGAGCTCGACGCCGCACTGATCGCCCAGGGGATCTGCGACCAGCTGATCCGGCGCGTGGCCTTCCGCCGTGCGATGAAGCGCGGCATCCAGACGGTCCAGAAGGCCGGCGCGCTCGGCGTGAAGATCCAGGCCTCGGGCCGTCTCGGCGGCGCCGAGATGTCCCGGCGCGAGTCCTACCGCGAGGGCCGGGTCCCGCTGCACACGCTGCGCGCGGACATCGACTACGGCTTCCGCGAGGCGCGCACCTCGACCGGGCGCATCGGCGTCAAGGTCTGGATCTACAAGGGCGACATCCTGCCCTACCAGCTGACCAACGACGAGAAGATCGTGCGCGAGGCCGCCATGGCCGCCGGCGACGCGGTCCCGGTCGGCGCCAGCGCGGCGCCCAAGGGCGTCGTGCGCGCGGGCGGCGGACGCCGTCGCGCTCTCGAGGCCGAGGCCCCGGCCGCGCCGGTCGTCGTCGAGGCGCCCCCGGTCGACCTGCTGGTCGCTCCCGAGGACGTCGAGGCGCGCCTGAGTGTCGAAGAGGAGATCGAGCGTCGCACGGCGCAGGATCACACCGACACGCCGCACTTTCGAAAGGACGTGGAGTAATCATGTTGATGCCCCGCAAGGTGAAGCACCGCAAGCAGCAGCGCGGCCGCATGACCGGCATGGCCAAGGGCGGCACGGAGCTGATCTTCGGTGACTTCGGGATCCAGGCCCTCGAGGCCGGCTGGATCACGGCGCGCCAGATCGAGGCGGCCCGTATCGCGATGACCCGCCACGTCCGTCGTGGTGGCAAGGTCTGGATCCGGGTCTTCCCGGACAAGCCCGTCACCCAGAAGCCGGCCGAGACCCGCATGGGCTCGGGCAAGGGCAACCCCGAGTTCTGGGTCGCCGTCGTCAAGCCCGGGCGCGTGATGTTCGAGCTGGGTGGGGTCGACGAGGCCCTGGCGCGCGCCGCCATGGAGCGCGCCATCCAGAAGCTGCCGATCAAGGCGAAGTTCGTCGTGCGTCCCGGGACGCACGGCACCCCGGAGGTGACGATCTGATGGCCAAGACCAGTGAGCGCCGCGCCGAGCTGCGACAGCTCGGCGACACCGAGCTCGTGGAGCGTCTGACCGAGACGCGCCGTGAGCAGTTCAACCTCCGGTTCCAGTTGGCGACGGGCCAGCTCGACGACTCCGCGCGGCTGCGCGAGGTCCGCAAGGACATCGCCCGGCTGGCCACGCTCGTTCGCGAGCGCGAGATCGCGGCCGCCGAGGCCCAGGAAGCAGGTGAGTGATGACTGACGAGACCAACCCCGCAAAGCGCGAGAACCCGCGCAAGGTGCGCGAGGGCATCGTCGTGTCCGACAAGATGAACGCGACGCTGGTCGTGGCCGTGAACGAGCGGGTGAGCCACCCGCGCTACGGCAAGACGGTCCAGCGCACGAAGAAGCTCTACGTGCACGACGCCGCCAATGACGCCAAGGTGGGCGACCGCGTGCGGGTCCAAGAGACCCGCCCGCTGTCCAAGCTGAAGCGCTGGCGCTTGACCGAGATCGTGGAGCGTGCGCGATGATCCAGCAGGAATCCCGACTCAAGGTCGCCGATAACTCGGGCGCCAAGGAAGTGCTCTGCATTCGCGTGCTCGGCGGGTCGCGGCGTCGTTACGCCTCGATCGGTGACGTCTTCATCGCCACGGTGAAGGACGCCATCCCGGGCGCCGCGGTGAAGAAGGGCGACGTGGTGCGCTGCGTCGTCGTGCGCACCGCCAAGGAGAAGCGCCGTCCCGACGGCTCCTACATCAAGTTCGACGAGAACGCGGCCGTGCTGATCAACGACCAGCTCCAGCCCCGCGGCACCCGTATCTTCGGGCCCGTCGGCCGTGAACTGCGCGACAAGAAGTTCATGCGAATCATTTCGCTGGCGCCGGAGGTTTTGTAATGAAGATTCGTAAGGGTGACGACGTGCTCGTGATCGCCGGGAAGTTCCGCGGCGAGCGGGCCGTGGTCGAAGAGTCCCTGCCCCAGGTTGACAAGGTCGTCCTGGACGGGCTGAACATCGCCAAGCGCCACACCAAGCAGACCGGCTCCATGATGCAGGCCGGGATCATCGACAAGGTGATGCCGATGCACGTGTCCAACGTCGCGCTGTGGTGCGACGGTCACAAGGGCCCGGCCAAGGTCGGGTATCGCGAGGTGGACGGCACGAAGGTGCGCGTCTGCCGCAAGTGTGGGGAGGCGCTGTGAGCGTACGTCCACGTCTCAAGGCTCGCTACGACGAGGAGATCCGCGCGGCCTTGCAGGCCGAGTTGGGCCTCGCCAACGTCATGCAGGTCCCGCGACTCGAGAAGATCGTCCTGAACTCGGGCGTCGGGCGTGCGACCCAGCAGGCCTCGCTGCTCGAGGGCGCCCAGCGCGACCTCGAACTCATCACGGGCCAGAAGCCGATCGTCACCCGCGCCAAGAAGTCCATCGCCAGCTTCAAGCTGCGCGAGACCCAGCCGATCGGGGTCAAGGTGACGCTGCGCGGGGACCGCGCGTGGGAGTTCTTCGACCGGCTGATCAGCCTGGCGATCCCGCGCATCCGTGACTTCCGCGGCCTGTCGCCCAAGTCCTTCGACGGGCACGGGAACTACACCTTTGGCATCAACGACCAGTTGATCTTCCCCGAGATCGACTACGACAAGATCGATGCGCCGCGGGGCTTTGACATCACGATCGTCACCACCGCCGCGACCGACGAGCAGGGCCGCGCATTCCTGCGCGCCTACGGCTTCCCCTTCAAGCAGGAGAATCGATAGACATGGCGAAGAAGTCGCTTCGAATCAAGCAGCAGCAGACCCCCAAGTTCTCGACCCGCGCCTACACGCGCTGCGAGCGCTGCGGCCGTCCGCGCTCGGTGTACCGCAAGTTCGGACTCTGCCGCATCTGCCTGCGCCAAATGGTGCACGCGGGTGAAGTGCCGGGTGTGACCAAGGCGAGCTGGTAGGAGATCTCATGACGATGACCGACCCGATCGCCGACATGCTGACCCGCATTCGCAACGCGAACGCGGCCATGTTCGACCACGTCTCCATGCCGAGCTCGAAGCTGAAGGAGAACCTCGCCACGCTGCTGCAGCGTGAGGGCTTCATCAACGGCTTCACGGTGACCCGTGCCGAGGGCAAGCCCGGCGCCACGCTGCGCATCGAGCTGAAGTACTCGGCCGACCGCCAGAAGACCATCGTGGGCCTGAAGCGCGTCTCCAAGCCCGGTCTGCGTATCTACAAGAAGTCCGACCAGATGCCCAAGGTGCTCGGCGGCGTGGGCGTGGCCGTCGTCTCGACGAGCCACGGTCTCATGACCGACCGCGAGGCCCGCAAGGCCAAGCTGGGCGGCGAGGTGCTGTGTTATGTCTGGTAACCGGCCCGTGAACTCTCAGGAGGAAGCTCATGTCGCGCATCGGTCGTAACCCGATCACGGTCCCCTCGACGGTCACCGTCGACGTGGAGAACAGCGTGGTGACGGTCGCCGGCCCCAACGGGACGATGACGCGCACGCTGCCCGACGGGATCACGATCACCCGCGAGGGCGACGTGCTGGCCGTCGAGCGCCGCAACGACGAGACCCAGTACCGCGCCCTGCATGGCCTGACCCGCACGCTGGTGGCCAACATGGTCGTCGGGGTGACGACGGGCTGGACCAAGGAGCTCGAGATCATCGGCGTGGGCTACCGCGCCGCGGCGGCGGGCGCCGACGCGCTCGACCTGTCGCTCGGCTTCAGCCACCCGGTGAAGTTCACCGCGCCCGCCGGGGTGACCTTCGAGGTCCCCTCGCCGACCCGCGTGGTCGTCAAGGGCGCCGACAAGGAGGTCGTCGGCCAGGTCGCCGCGACCATCCGCAAGATTCGTAAGCCCGAGCCCTACAAGGGCAAGGGTGTGCGCTACCTCGGTGAGAAGGTGCTGCGCAAGGCTGGAAAGGCGGCGAAGTAATGGCCCGTAGCACTCGTGAACTGCGCCAGCGCCGCCACCGGCGTCTGCGCAAGACCCTGGCCGGCACGGCCGCGCGTCCGCGCGTGGCGCTCAGCCGCTCCAACAAGCACATCTCGGCCCAGATCATCGACGACGAGGCGGGCCGGACGCTGGCTGCCGCCTCCTCGGTCGAGCCCGGGCTGCGCAGCGTCTCGGGTGGCAACATCGAGGGCGCCAAGGCCGTCGCGGCGGTGCTCGCCGAGCGCGCCCAGGCCGCCAACATCACCGCCGTGGTCTTTGACCGCGGAGGATTCGACTACCACGGGCGCGTCGCCGCCTTCGCCGACGCGCTGCGTCAGGCCGGACTGGAGTTCTAATGGATCTGGAACAGTACGAAGAGCGGACCATCAAGGTCAACCGCGTCTCCAAGGTCGTCAAGGGTGGTCGTCGGTTCTCCTTCACCGCGCTGATGGTCATCGGGGATGGCAACGGCCGGGTGGGTCTGGGCTACGGCAAGGCCAAGGAAGCGGGCCTCGCCGTGCAGAAGGGCCTCGAGGAGGCCCGCAAGAACATCTTCGAAGTGCCCCTCGCCGGCTCGACGATCGTCTACCCGGTGATCGGCGCCTCGGGCGCCGGGCGCGTGCTGATGAAGCCCGCCGCCCCGGGAACCGGCGTGATCGCCGGCGGCGCCGCGCGCGCCATCCTCGAGATGGCCGGCGTGAAGGACATCATCGCCAAGTCGTTGGGCTCGTCCAACGGCATCAACGTCGCCCACGCGACGATCGAGGGGCTCAAGCAGCTGCGCCGCCCCGAGCTCGTCGCCAGCCAGCGCGGCCGCGCCCTGGACGAGGTCATCCCCAGCGGGACCCTTCGCGCCTACCGCGAGCGCCAGCGCGAGGGCGACCTGTTCAAGACGGAGACCGCGCATGGCTAAGTTGAAGGTAACCCAAGTCCGATCGTCGATCGCCACCAAGCCCAAGCACCGCGGCACGCTGCGCGCGCTGGGACTACGCGGCATCGGCCAGTCCAACGTGTTGCCCGACCGTCCCGAGATTCACGGGATGATCGCCCGGGTGCCGCACCTGATCACCGTGGAAGAGGTGGCTGAATGAAGTTGCACGATCTCAAGGCCCCCGCCGGCTCGACGCACCGCAAGAAGGTCGTCGGCCGCGGTATCGGCGGCCACGGCGGCAAGACCGCCGGGCGCGGCACCAAGGGTCAGAAGGCCCGCCGCCAGATTCCCGCCGGCTTCGAGGGTGGCCAGCTGCCCCTGATGCAGCGCATCCCCAAGCTGAAGGGCTTCACCAACCCGTTCCGCGTGCAGTACACGCCGGTCAACCTCGACGCGATCACCGCGCTGGGCGTCGCCGAGGTCACCCCCGAGGTGCTCGTCGCCAACGGCCTGATCCGCAAGAACGACCTCGTCAAGGTCCTCGGCCGCGGCACGCTCGACCAGGCGGTCACGGTCTCGGCCCACGGGTTCTCGGCCTCCGCGCGCAGCGCGATCGAGGCCGCGGGCGGCAGCGCCACCGTGCTCGACAAGCCCTTCGCGGTCCGTCCGCCGGCAGCCGGCAACCAGCACCAGAACCGCTAGGCCCGTCGTGCTGCGTCGACTCGCGAACATCTTTCGCGTCCCGGACCTTCGCAACAAGGTCATCTTCACGGTCGCGATCATCTGCCTCTACCAGCTCGGCGCCAACCTGCCCATCCCCGGGGTCAGCTGGTCCCAGGTCCAGGTCCTGCAGTCCAAGGCCGGCGCCTCGGGCGTGCTCGGCTTCTTGAACCTGTTCAGCGGCGGGGCGCTCACCCGCCTCGCGGTCTTCGGCCTCGGGGTCATGCCCTACATCACGAGCTCCATCGTGATCCAGCTGCTCACCACGGTCATCCCCAAGCTGACCGAGTGGCGCGACCAGGGCGCGGTGGGCGAGAAGCGCATCACCCAGACGACGCGCTACCTCACGATCGGCCTCGCGCTGCTGCAGTCGACCGGCCTGATCTACGCCTTCCACGGCCACGACCAGGCGCTGCTGGGCTTTAACATCGACCTCATCCCCAAGTTCAACCTGTGGCTGGGGCTCTTCATGGTGGCGATCATGACCGCCGGCACGGCCTTCGTGATGTGGCTCGCCGAGCTCATCACCCAGCGCGGCGTCGGCCAGGGCATGAGCCTGCTGATCTTCGCCAACGTCGTGGCCGGGCTGCCCTCGGGCGGCCGCGCGGTCTACGCCGAAGGCGGGCCGGTGAAGTTCTACACCATCGTGGTCATCTCGATCGCGCTGCTGGTGCTGATCGTCTTCATGGACAACGGCCAGCGCCGGATCCCGGTCACCTTCGCGCGACGGGTCGTCGGGCGAAAGGAGATGGGCGGCAACTCGACCTACATCCCCCTGAAGGTCAACCAGTCCGGCGTGATCCCGATCATCTTCGCCTCGTCGGTGCTCTACATCCCGGTCCTCTTGTCCAACGTGGTGCCGTGGACGGGCTTTCAGCACTTCGTGAACTCGTCGCTGCAGCCGACCAGCTTCTTCTACATCGTCTCGGACTTCGCGCTGATCCTCGCCTTCACGTTCTTCTACGTCTACATCGCCTTCGAGCCGCACCAGCAGGCCGAGCTGCTTCGCCAGCAGGGCGGCTTCGTGCCGGGCATCCGCCCGGGCCTGCCGACCGAGAAGTACTTCGCCAAGATGCTCTCGCGCATCACCACCGTCGGCGCGGTCTTCCTCGCCGGCGTGGCGGTGGTGCCCGCGGTGCTGATGGCGCTCTGGCACATCAACCGCTTCCCGTACTACGGCACCACCCTGCTGATCGCGGTCGGCGTGGCCCTCGAGACCATGCGCCAGATCGACAGCCAGCTGATGATGCGCAACTACGAAGGGTTCCTCAAGCGCTGACATGGGCCGACTGATCCTCGTCGTCCTGGGTAAGCAGGGAGCCGGCAAGGGCACCCAGTGCAAGCGGCTGTCCGAGCGCTACTCGATTCCTCACGTGTCGACCGGTGACATGCTGCGCGCCGCGGTGAAGGCCGGCACGCCGGTCGGTCGCGACGTGGCGGCCGTGCTCGAGGCGGGCGCGCTCGTCTCGGACGACCTGGTGAACCGGCTCGTCGAGGAGCGCTTCACCCAGCCCGACGCGGCGCTCGGTGCGCTGCTGGACGGCTTTCCGCGCACCTTCGCCCAGGCCGAGGCGCTCGAGTCGATCCTCGGCGAGGACGGCGTGAAGCTCTGCATCAACCTCGACGTGCCCGTCGAGCTCGTGACAGAGCGGCTCTCGGCGCGCCGGGTGTGCGTCGACTGCGGGGCGATCAGATCG